>NZ_DKHR01000043.1:28368-68194 GCF_002453835.1 Psychrobacter sp. UBA6739 | reverse complement strand
CAATCACTTTGAGCTAAAGCTATCGAGCAGTGATGGTACGATAATTCCTTGTCAGCCAAATACCATTACTATTATTCAAGGTTTGAAAATAGCCAATGCGACTCTGCCTTATAGTATTGGTATTGAGATTTACGATACCTTGGTGGCTAAGCAAGGTGTTTGGCCGCTGGCGGGGTTAGAGAAAAATAAAACACTGCCAGCGAAAGGTAAAGGCACGTACAAGACAATGCAGAATGTTCGCCCAGGAGTGAAAGACGATGTCATAACCATTCCAACTTATGAAATTAATTTTGGTAAAGAAGGTTCGAAAGCAATTTTTAATACACGCTTTGGTGAAATTAGTATTTCGGGCGAAGACTTGCCCGGCTTTTTACCTGCGGGTAGTGATGTCGAGGTTACTTTAAGCATTGACTCTTCACGTCGTGCGACATTTGAATTGTACTTTCCGTCATTGGATGAAACTTATGAACAGCAAGTAGCTTCAGAATTTAAAACAGATATCTCTACCAGTCAATTGAAGCGTGAGATTAATGAGGCACGAACAGTAGCACAGGCACAATCATATTTAGGTAATAAAGACGCGGATAAGAAAGTACAAGAGCTTGATGAAGCTGAGCGATTACTTGATGAGCGTAGTGATGATCGTGATACTAAAGAGAAAGTTAAAACAAGTCTGACTAAAACATTAATTGAATTAGACGAATATCAAGAACAAGGGGCTTGGCCTAAAGCAGAGCTTGACCTTGAAGATGCTATTGAAGATTTGCGTGATATTAATAATGAAAAAGGGAATGCGCGAACTAGTAGTTTATTGACTGAGTTTGAAACCCAAGCACGTCACATTATATCCAAACAAGATATACAAAGCGCTGCAAAACTTACGGAAGAAATTAATAGTATGGCGTTTAGCCTAAGGCAGCAAGATACTGGTTTCTGGGTTGGCATCCTAGAATATATGGACTATGGATTTGATGATATTCAGTGGACGGATCATGATGCTGCGTTTAGAGGAGTTCAGCATGCAAAACGTTTATTGCAAACAAACCCTTCTCACGAACAGTTGAAAGATGCAGTTGTCACCATTATTGGATTAATGAGACCTGAAAGTAGGGCTGAAATGAATAACGTTGACACTAGTCTGCTGCGTAAGTAATGAGATGACTAATTCAGCATTTATTCGTGGCGATTTGATTGACAGTAAGTATCACGTCGACTTTTTTCTATATGAAGATGAAATAACTGAAACATATAGAGTTAAAACCAATAAAAATGAGCTTAAATATCTTAAGCTCATTAAGTCTGAGTGTACGTCTATTTTGGAGGTGGAAGCTCTAAAAAAAGCACTAGACTTAATAAATAAAAATAACCACCAAAGTATTCTGACCTGCTCTGAGTTGCAAGCTTTACGCGTAGAAGGGCAATTCCAGTATTACTTTATACATGATTTCGTTCATGGGGAGTCTTTAAAACAGCGATTAGATAGAGAAATTAGTATAGCTGTATATGATGCGTGCAAAATTATAAGAGCAAGCTTTGATGTACTATCAAATGCTGGCATGCATTCTACTCAAGTTTTAACCCCAAATGATATTTTTATAAATTACTTGGATGAAAAGGGGAGTGTATGTATATTTCCTTTAGATTTAACCTGCTATATAAAACACACAGAG
Source organism: Psychrobacter sp. UBA6739 (assembly GCF_002453835.1). Lineage (NCBI taxonomy): Bacteria > Pseudomonadati > Pseudomonadota > Gammaproteobacteria > Moraxellales > Moraxellaceae > Psychrobacter > Psychrobacter sp. UBA6739. The sequence goes on along the minus strand of NZ_DKHR01000043.1, from coordinate 66,524 downwards.
TCATCGATACTTCGCTATTCATTGGCTTATCAAAGTAGAGACGCGGAACATAATACGAACTATTCACTAGCAACTTTGCTGTATAGGTGTCTGTTTGGTTTTTTACCTTGGCAGTATGATATTGAATGGAAAGCAACTGACAAAGCAGTACAATATCAGGTCTTTTCTTACCGAGACTCAAGCCCTCTAAGTCAATCAACCTTTTACTCTCAGCACATACCGGGCGATTTAAAAAGTATTGTCTTTCAAGCTCTAAATAATATAGGAGTGAACGAGTTTAGCAAGAAGTTAGACTTATTTATAAAGCAATACTATGAGTTTCCTTATTATGATGAGATTCAGCTACCCGATAGTGAGGCAATAAACATCAAGCTTAAGGTATCAGAAGGCTCACAGTATAAGAGTGATCATGTCGGTCTAAACAAAATAGCAGGGATGACGGATCTGAAGTCGCTATTAATTACTGATATTATTGAACCTTTAAAAAATAAGCAGGCTTATAAAGAGTATGGGATTAAGCCACTTAACGGCTTATTGTTTTATGGTCCTCCTGGGTGTGGTAAAACTTTTATAGCAAAACAGCTTGCTGCTGAATTGGGTTATACATTCTTTGAAATCAAGCCTTCTGACTTGGCTAGTGTCTATGTTCATGGCACTCAAGAAAAGATTGGTAAGCTATTTTTAGAAGCCAGCCTTAAGGCGCCTTCGGTGATATTTATTGATGAGGTTGATGCAGTAATGCCAAGTCGTGATAGTGCACATATGGGTCAACACTATTCTTCAGAAGTTAATGAATTTCTCGCTCAGCTCACAGAATGTAGTGAGAAAGGCATTCTTACCATTATGGCTACAAATAGGCCTGATGCAATAGACAAAGCGATTCTAAGAACTGGTAGAGTTGATAAAGCGGTTTATATACCTCTGCCTGACTTTGATACTCGTAAAGAGATGCTGAAGATTCTCTTGAAAGGACGACCTATAGATAGTGGTTTGGATATTGAATCTATAGCCATGTTAATGGCGCATTATACTTCCAGTGATATTAATTATATGGTCAATGAAGCGGCCAAACTTGCCCTGAAAGAAAATAGTAAAATTGGTCATGAACATTTAACGGAAGTGCTTCGCAAAACGAAATCATCTGTTAATTATGATCAGCTCGAAAAGTATGACTCTTTTACTGAGTTCCAAAGGTTTTAATTTTTTCTGTTTTAAGGCCTTAATCCAAGCTATGAGAATGTTGGTTACGAACTATCTATTAATTATTTTTAAGCTCTTTAGAGACTTAATAAACAAAGGCTTCCATACTTTTTCATCACTCAATCTATAAGATACGGTGACAAGGTGTTCCCTATCATTATTCTCAAAATAATACGCTCTAACAGCAACATAAGGGTTATTGCCTAATTGCCGTAAGTAACTTATTTCTAAAGCGTTTTGGTCGTTTATTTTCACAGGGTTAATACCGTACCAGCGTATTATTTTGATATTAATTTTAGCTAAAGATTGAGTTGTTTGGGTACGTAGTTGTTGGCTTAGTTGGTTACGTTCAAAGGCTGTAAGAGCATAAGGATCTTTCAAAGATGCGTATTCAGAGTAATTACCTAATGTTGTATGAATAATTATTCTAGCATAAGTATTAAATCCATTTTTATCGAAGCTATTCAAGCCTTTCTGCTGAAACACATAGCGGCCATCTTGTGATAATCCTAAGTCTGCTCTAGCATTAATTATTTCCAAAACCTCGTTATTAAGTTCTTTATATCTTCCTCCTTGAAGCTCCATATTTAACGGAATTGAAATTTCTCCGAGATTAGGAATAGAGTATTTTTGAAAATTAATATCAGAAGCATTGGATAATGATGACGCTAATAGTATTAGCATCTGCAACAATAGGATTTCAAACTTGATTTTGGCTTTTGAAAACATGTTTTAATTCTCGAAGAATTTTATTTTGAACTGACTATAACTGGGCTAGTTGAGCTGTTAATATTAGATCCTAATAATTCTGGAATAGGAGGAGGGTTAGTCATCTCTTGGTTGTATATCGTTTTATTTCGGTAGAATACCTCATCAAACCCCGATATTAATAGCGTCACCTAAGAAAAATAAATGTCATACTCCAGCCCTCTACACTATATAGATAATAGCACATAGAGCTTTCCCGACTTGTCAGAGTAAGATTGATCCATGGCAATGCAGATATTAATAATATTTTAAACACCATAATATTGAGGGGTTTATTACCTAATAAGTTATAGTTTCAATAAGAAATTAATCTACTTTAGCGTTAACCATTTCTAGTATCGATCTCAATTTTCAGCATAGCTCAAACTGACTACATCAGTATATTTATACCGACTCTAATGCTTGCTGGCATGCTTGAGCTAAATAAGGGTCAACACTGTCCTGTTTGAGCAGCCATTTAATATAGCCAGTACCTTCAGAGCTCGCAGCTAAATCTGCAATAGCCTCACCCTTATGCTTACCAAAACTTAAATGCGTGGGTATACGCGCCATTTGGCTAAATTCATATAAGCTTTCCACATCACTTATCTCATGACCTTGGCTATTCGCCAAATCAATCAGACTACCAAGCACTAGTTCAGTGAAGTAGATGTCAGCAATAGCAGCATGAGCATCTCTTGCTTGAGCGCGTGCTATATCACGGTGGAAGTGATAGAGGAGGGATACTAGCTTATGACTCTCAAGCGTAGGAAGCAGGAAGTTAGCCATCGCATTAGTACATATCAGATTAGGAGTATGGGTCACGCCAGCATTTTTCAGAACGGCCATGTCAAAATCAATGTTGTGTCCAATCAAGTACTCAACACTGTTAGGCAATCTAAAATCGGTATGAAGTGGCTCATCCACAACATCCTCATCACAGATATGCGATATTGCCATTGACCCTAAACTGATTTCTTTGAGAGGATTAAATCGCTTAGCTCGCGGAGCTTGTAATACAAATACCTTGCCATCGTTTATTTCAACAATAGAATAGGCCGCTTCAGTCATGTGTGGTTCAATAAGTCCTGTCGTTTCTGTGTCGAGTATATAAGTAGTCATAATTTTATTTGTAGTTCTTATTTAAGGATGAGATTTAAAATAGTGAAATATTTGATGTGATTAGCATCCGTTAGTAATAAGTAACAAATTAACATATAAATTGGTAATAGCTATCATTTATCAGGTTTCTTGATTAAGTAATCGCCAATCGGTGAAACTATATATATGAAAACTAGACTAAGGATTTAATTATGAGAAATTTATATCAACAAGACCCGATACTCGAACGATGTAATCATATCCCCCAACTTCTTAGCATTAAGGATGTCATTGATTATACTAGCCTTAGTCGTTCTACCATCTATGAGATGATTAATAAGGAGTCTGATCACTACGATCCAACGTTCCCAAAAAAGGTACAACTTACAAAAGTCAGAGTAGCGTGGGTAGCGAGTGAAATAGTCGAGTGGATTAATAACAAAATCGGGGAAGGCTTAGCATAAACAATAGAAAAGCTATTGAGTAAGAATATGCTTCTAGCTAGCTTAGAGTGAGCATTAGCTGAACGTGATAACTAAAAATATGCGATTCGTTTGAAGCTGGTTGATATGACAAGTTACTCTAGAAGGGCTGGCTGGATCAAATAAAGCAGCTTCATTTTTAGGCACAGCATTACATAACGAAAGACTTAGTGGTATAAGTCTGAATTACAGTGAATTAATTAATCGTACCTCTAAGGATTCTTATAGTGCCTACAGCAGAATTTCAGCTTAACTTTCTAAGACGTATTCAATGGTTGCTTGAATCTAGCTCTTATACCTCGACCTATAAATTTGCATTATTAATATCAGTAACCAACCTCTCTATAGAGTCTGGGCTTAATGATAATAGAGAATGCGTTATTTCTTATGAGCAGTTGGCAGAGCAGTTTATTCAGCTTTATTGGACACAAGCATTACCATTCTCAGATCAATATGGTGAATCTATACTGAAGCAAAGCAGTACCACAGGTCAAGCTAAGGTCATCACTAGTATCTTAACCCTGCAAGAAGAAACTAAGACTACTAACTTAAATATAGCTCGGACACGTCATATCAAACAGTGGCAATCGACCCTTAAAGAAATAGCCCAAACGATTAAAAACAACCCTGCCAAGTATCTACAAAGTGCAGAAGATAAAGTTAGCCGTGAATTCTTTTATATCTATAACTCAATAGATAAAGCAATCATATTAAAGCCTGGTATCGCTTACAGCTTTGCGCGTTTTAGTCAGATAATCCATAAGCTTTGCCAGCAATACTGGACAGAGTTTGTACGTAACAATCGTCACAACCAATCATATTTCAGCGATGATGTTGATTTACAAGGTTTCTTGTTTAATCAGTCGCGTCAAGATCTAAGCTTGTTAGTGCCTATACTAAATGACACACAGCATGGTCAGTGCTTCTACTGTCAAAAACTATTAAAGAAAACCGTCGAAGTTGATCATTTTGTACCTTGGTCAAAATATCCCAATGATACGACTCATAATTTTGTACTGACTGATCATAAATGTAATAACAGTAAACGTGACTATCTTGCTGAAGAGAGGTTTTATGAGAAGTGGTTGAAGCGTAACCAACAATATGGACAAGTTATTGAACAAGAAACAGACGGTATTGGCTTTATAAGCAATCAGAAGCGTTCAGAAACTATTAGCCGATGGGCTTACCAAATAGCTGTAGAGCATGGAGACCTAGTATGGTCACCAGAGTCAAATATGAGGCTACGTACTATCAACCCTGAGCTGTTACCCAGATTGAGAGGCTGATAATTTAAATATATCAATTTTATGAATAATCGCTTGCTGAAGATCAATGTATATTTATTACAACCATGCATAAAAATTTGCGTGAGTTAGGCTGATAAAGTTATGGTTTAAAGTTGTCACAATAGCGAGTTTCAAAATAAAAAAGGGACACATATCAACCATGATTATGACTTTTCTTACGATGTAATATTAAATACTTGTCACATATCTAAAACACCTGACAGAGCAGCACCTTATTTTGATATGATTACAAAATTTACTCATCTTATTGGAGGCAGTTAATAAAATGACTGATAATGCTAGGCGTGCAGTAGATATGCAAGACTATCTAGGCGACCTGATTGGAGGTAGTCTGCTGATTACAGAAACAAGAATTATCGCAGAGTCTCTTCTTAAAAAGCTACCTGAAGATGAGTTGAGATCTTTGATAGTAGAGCAAAATATTCTACAGAAGAAGTCTGATAAAACCTCTAGCCGTTATATGAGAGCAATCCGAAAGCGAATTGAGGGATTGGGTGATGAGTTCATGCAGTCGTTGTTGACTGCGACAGATAGAGCTTATATTCAACTGTTATTGGTTGCTGTAATGATCAACTCTCCAATAGTTGAAGACTTTATGAGATTAAGTCTAGCAGAGGCAAAAAGAACTTATAAACCAAACTTACCCAGCGATGCCTGGAGTGAGTTTATTGATACACAGGTTTTAAAGTATCCAGATTTGCATAGATACTCAGAATCAACTATAAAAAAATTGGGTAGTAATGTAATAAAAATATTAGTTGATAGTGATTATCTAAGCGATAGTCGTAAACGCGAGATATATCCTGTATATCTTCTACCAGAAGTAAAAGAGTGGCTTCTACGCCTCAATAGAGGTGATTTGATAGAGGTTATGGAGTGTACTGTATGAAGGCATTACAACGTCGATTAGATTTGATATTTGATAGGATTGAAAGTCCTAAATTTCTAAAAAATGATGGCTTAGGTAATGAAATCGGGTTTTGGGTTTTTGACTATCCAGCCAAGCATGAAATACTGGTTCGTGAAAATTTAGAGTCCATAACGAAAAAGCTAGAAAGTCGTAAGTACAAATTTGAGCATTTAAATATATTTGAAGTTCTTATATCTATATTAGAGGAGCGTGGAATTTTTGATCGTGCATGCCAGCGCGAGAAAAAAGTAGGCATAGATGCTATTAAGAAGACGCTATCTGGACCGCTTAGCCAAGAGAAAGTTGCAAAATTTATTGCTAGTAAGTACAAGCTTGATGAGTTAGATTTTTTAATATTGTCTGGTTTAGGTAATGCATGGCCCCTTATAAGAGGTCATGAACTGCTTAGTGCATTACAAGATGTTATGGGTAGCACACCGCTGATTTTATTCTACCCTGGGGGTTATAGCGGTAGAGATCTACATCCTTTTGGGCTAATCGATTCACAAAATTATTATCGTGCTTTCAAGTTAGTGCCTGAAAGTGGTAACGAAACAAATATTAATAATTAATAATTAATAAAAAATAGAGAGATTGAGATGAATATTGAAAGTATTTTTTCAAAAAAATTAACACGTAATATTAATGGTGTTGTAAAAGCAGAAGAAAAAGATAACGAAAATATATTCGTTGAGCTAGATGAATATGTAGTAACACGAGAGTTACACAAGCATTTTAATGATTTTTTTGAAGTATATTCTCCAACAGTGAACTATCAAGGCATTGCATCCTCAGGGAATAATGGTGTTTGGATATCGGGTTTTTTTGGTTCAGGTAAGTCACATTTTTTAAAAATTCTGTCGTACTTATTAGAAAATAACGTAGTCGAGTATGAGGGCGATAGTCGTAGAGCCGTGGACTTTTTCGAAAATAAAATTAACGATAACGAGCTATGGGCCAATATTCAAAATGCTGGATCAAAAAATACAGATGTAATTTTATTTAACATTGATTCAAGGGCTAACACTGAAGATCGTGAGAATGCAATCCTAAAGGTTTTTTTGAAAGTGTTTAATGAGCGCTTGGGCTATTGCGCTGATTTTCCTCATATCGCGCATTTAGAGAGAGAGTTGGACGAGCGTAAGCAGTATGAAGCTTTTAAGAGTAAATTTGCCGAGCTTGCAGACTCTACATGGGAAGATGAGAGAGATGCGTATGATTTTTATAGAGACGAGATAGCTGAAGCACTAAGCTATGCTACTAAACAGTCCACAGAGTCTGCCAAACAGATGATTGAAAATGTGGAAGATAATTTTCCGCTAGATATTCATAATTTCTGTACTTGGGTAAAAGACTATTTAGACTCATCAGGTGACAAGAACATACTTTTTTTAGTTGATGAAGTAGGGCAGTTTATAGGCAAAAATACGCAAATGATGCTGAAGCTGCAGACTATTACAGAGAACCTAGGGACTTACTGTAATGGTAGAGCATGGGTAATTGTTACATCACAGGCAGATATTGATGCTGCTATTGGTAGTATGAATCGAGGAGAGAGTCAGGATTTTTCTAAAATTCAAGGTCGTTTTAAAACACGGTTGGCTCTCTCGAGTAGTAATACGTCAGAAGTTATTCAAAAAAGACTGTTGGCAAAAACAGATAAAGCGGAAGAGGCTTTGCTTAAGATATTTTCTGCAGAAGGAGATATTCTTAGACATCAATTGTCATTTGATAAAACGACTACAGCTGAGTTAAAAGGTTATACCGATGGCAAAAGCTTTGTAGCCAACTACCCATTTATACCTTATCACTACTTGCTCGTCCAAAAAGTATTTGAATCTATAAGAACTAAAGGTGCGACAGGGAAGCATTTGGCCATGGGAGAGCGCTCTCTGCTAGACGCGTTCCAAAATGCAGCAAAGCAAATTAAAAATGAAGAGTTGAATGTCTTAGTTCCTTTTCATAGTTTTTATGCCCCTATAGAGAGCTTCTTAGAACCAGCGGTCAAAAGAACCATTGATCAAGCTTTAGAGTTGGATTCACTTTCAGATTTTGATGGTCAAATTTTAAAGACCTTATTTTTAATACGTTATGTAGATACGGTCAAAAGCACTTTAGATAATTTGGTAACTTTATCTATTAGTAAGATAGATGAAGATAAAATAGTGTTACGAAAGAAAATAGAAGACAGCCTTGAGCGTCTTGAGCGCCAACTTCTTATTGCTAGGAATGGAGAGGAGTTTATATTTCTAACCAATGAAGAAAAAGAGATAGAAAACGAGATCCGTAATACAGATTGTGAGATATCTGAGCTATCTAGCAAGCTATCTTCCATAGTGTTTGATAATATTCTAAAAGGCAACCGGGTTTATCGTTATCCAGTTAATAAACAAGACTTTACTGTTAGTCGATTTTGCAATGGACATCCAAAAGACGGACTTATTCTTGAAGACTTGGTTTTAAAAATCACCTCACCTTTGGACACAGATTATAATAGTTTTTCGACAGACTATGACTGTACTGAGTACACGCTCAAAGACGACGGTAGTATGTTAGTTAAGCTTGGAGAAAACCAGCGTTTGTGGGCGGAATTAACTACTTATATTAAAACAGATAGGTTTTTAAAACAAAATTCAGGTCAGCGACGTGAACAAGAGCATTTGCTAAGAGAAAAGCAAATGGAAAATATTGAGCGTGAAAAGCGTCTAAAAACTGATTTTGAGAACTTGTTTTTGGAGGCTGAGGTATATGCAATTGGTACAAAAATGCCAAAAAAACCTTCAACGCCCATCGCAGTTTTAGAAGAGTCTTATAAGTATGTTATTGAAAATACTTTTGAAAAGTTGAACATGCTTAAAGCTTCGCAGGGTGATGTTCTAAGAGAGCTCAAGGCTGTTCTGACAGCAGATGATATGGCTCAAGCTGGCTTGGATCTTCAAACTGAAGAAAATAATCCTGCAGCGTTACAAGAAGTGGATAATTATATTTCACTCAATTTCGAACGTAATATCCCAGTCAGCTTACGTGACGTAGTGGCACATTTTAGCAAGCGTCCTTATGGTTGGCCCGATAATGAAATATTACTTGTGGTTGCTAGACTTGGGCTGGCAGGCAAGCTTTCATTTGATATCGGCAGAGACAGCCTACCGCTCAATAAAGCTTATGATTCATTTACGAATGGGCGTAAGCGTCCTGATATTCGAATAAGTACCGTTCGCCGTCATGGTGAGTCAGACATTAAAAAGGCATCTGCATTAGTTAAGGCTTTATTTGGCAAAAACTTTACAGGATCTGAAGAAAAAGAATTGTATGCATTGATCGTTTCTGAACTAAAAAGCTGGCGAGATGATTTAAAGGCGTTCCAGAATAGATCACAGAGTGGAAAGTTTCCTGGTAAGCAAAAAATTGAAGCAGGTTTGGTTTTAGTCAGTGGCGTATTAGAAGAAAGTACTAGCTATTTGCTAATTGAACGCTTTGTGAAGGAAAAAGGAAGCTTGGAAGATTTTTCTGAAGACTTTGAGGATTTAGAAGATTTTTATGAAAATCAAGTGGATACTTGGTTGCAGCTTGATGTGGCATTGAACCAAAGGTTTAAAGCGAACAAATCAAAGTTGATGGAGAATCCTGAAGCTGCCAAAGCGCTTGAAGAGCTTGAATCCATACACAGCATGGAAGATCCTTATAGTAAAGTTCGCTTCATAAACCCACTTATTGAGAAGATAAAAGCTGTTAATGACAGCATTGTTAAAGAGAGAAAAGAAGATGCTCTTCGCAAAGTGGATTCAAAAGTTGAAAGAGTGCAAAAAGCTCTGGATGTAGCATCTGCTCCCGCTAATATAAGTAACGAAGCTTTATATCCATTAAGGAAGTGTCGTGAGCGTATAGAAAATACAGACTCCATTCACCAAATACTTAGTGAGCAAGGTGAGTCTATGAGCTTTGAAGATAAGGCTTATGATTTGATAAATGCGTATGTCGAAGAGCAACATAAGCAGGCAGCGTTAGAGAAAAAAAGCAGTATTATTGAGTCTGAATCTGTAAGTGATATAACTGATAACGCTACCACCAACACCAAAATAGATATCAACAAACCAACTAATGTAATTCCTAGAAAAACAGTTCCTATTAGTCCTAGCGACTTAATTAGAAAATCAGTCTCAAATGGGATAATCGAAACGGTCCAAGAGATTGATGACTGTTTATCCTTGCTAAGAGAGCAGCTAATAAAGTCGGTAGAAGCTGGTGACAGGATAAGAATTAAATAAGTTTAGAAAGTACGATTATAAGTGCCTATGCATCAGGATATTTAAGTAGGAAAACGGTTAAGTAAGCTAGTAGGGTATAAATATCTACTAGCTTATAATTTTTCCTCACATCTAACCGCTCAAACAAACAACAAAGACAAGAAGATATTCCATGGAAACCAGTAACATAAAGAGTTATGCCCCTAAAGCACGTGTGGCATTTATGGATGCCGTTGCCAAACGCCTCAACACCTTTGGTATCAGCGCAGACAAGAAAGGGGAGCTGCAAGTTATTGATGCGTTGGTTCAAGGCTCAGTGTTACAAATTGGTGATAATAACTTTGATAGCAAGCTTGCCCCTGCTAGACAGCGTCTGGTCGAGAGAAGTGAACAGCTAGGCTATGCCCAGCTGGTAGAGCAAGTGGCTTATACCTGGTTTAACCGCTTAAGTGCCATTCGCTATATGGAAATACATGGCTACCTAGGCCATGGTTTTCGAGTACTCTCTCACCCAAATGGCGACAAGCGATTTGAAATACTCGATCATGCGCAAGATGCTGCAGAAGATCTTGGGCTAGATAGAGACCGCATCATTGACCTCATGCTCGCGGGTGATAAAAACGAAGAGCTGTACCGTGAACTGCTACTGGGCCAATGTCACAAGCTACATGAAGCCATGCCATTCTTATTTGAAGCCTTAAATGATGAAACAGAGCTGCTGTTACCAGACAATCTAACCCGTACCGACTCGATACTACGTGGTTTGGTTGATAGCATTCCTGAAGAGGACTGGCAGCAAGTAGAAGTCATTGGTTGGCTGTATCAGTCTTATATCTCCGAGAAAAAAGACCAAGTCATCGGCAAAGTCGTCAAAACCGAAGATATACCCGCCGCCACCCAATTATTTACCCCCAACTGGATCGTAAAGTACATGGTGCAAAACTCATTGGGCGCACAATGGTTAGCCACCTATCCAAAATCGCCTTTAAAAGCGCAAATGGAATACTACATCGAACCTGCCGAGCAAACCGATGAAGTCAACGCTCAGCTAAAAGCGATTACCCCAGAAAGCTTGAACCCAGAAGAACTCACCCTAATCGACCCCGCCAGTGGTTCGGGCCACATACTGGTAGAAGCCTATGATTTATTTAAAGCCATTTACCTAGAGCGCGGTTACCGCCAGCGCGATATTGCCCAGCTGATATTAGAGAACAACCTATTTGGCCTAGACATAGACCAACGCGCCGCCCAGCTCACTGGCTTTGCCCTGATGATGAAAGGCCGTGAAGACGATCGCCGTTTATTCGAGCGTGGCGTAAAGATGAATGTCATGGCCATGCATAACAGCAGCAGCTTAGACCCAAATACCCTAGCCCAAGGTATCAATCTAGCCAGCTACCAGCTAAATGCCGATGACCTAACCGAATTTATCGAGCTGTTTGAACACGCCCACGACTTCGGTTCGCTGATACAAATACCACCGCATCTAGCCGACAAATTGCCCGCATTTAATAATTTGGTGCAAAATGAAACACACAACGCAGACTTGTTTGTGAGTGAGGCGCTGCAACAGCTAACACCTTTGGTAGTGCAAGCCAACATCCTTGCTGCACAATACGATGCGGTGGTGGCTAATCCGCCTTATATGGGCAGTAAAGGCATGAACACCGTGGTGAAAAAGTTTGCTAAAGACAACTTCCCAAATGCCAAAAGTGATTTATTCGCCTGTTTTATCGAGCGTGGTTACAGTCTTACAAAAGATGTAGGGCGTGGCAGTATAGTTGCTCCGTACGTCTGGATGTTTATATCTTCTTATGAAAATTTTCGAGAGAACTTTTTTAATAAGACAACTTTAGTTAGCCTGATCCAGTTGGAATATAACGCCTTTGAGCCAGCCTGTATTCCTGTGGCTACTTTTAGCTTTTCTAAAATAAGCATTTCAAGTTTTAAAGGGTCTTTTATCCGACTTTCTGACTTTAAGGGGCATCAAAACCAAGCACCTAGAGTATTGGAAGCAATTAATAATCGCAACTGTGGTTGGCTCTACATAAACTCTCAAAGTGAATTCGGGAAAATTCCGGGTAGTACAGTAGCTTATTGGGCTAGCGAGGCTGTTTTGAATGTTTTTGCTGATGGAGACTCAATTCAAAACTACGCACGGTTCAGTTGTGGCATGTTCACGTGCAATAATGAAAGATTTATTCGTTACTGGTGGGAAGTAGCAAAAAATGATAATCGAATGTTTGGTTCGAAAAATGCACGATGGGTACCGCATGTTAAAGGTGCGTCTGGTGAAAGGTGGAGTAAGCCGACTAACTACGTAGTCGACTTTTCACTTAATGGTGATAACATCCGAAGCTATAGAAAAGAACGTGGACAATCTTATAGTCTTCCAGGGGAGAAATATTATTTTAAAGCTGGTGTTTCGTTCCCATTAATAACCTCTGGCACATTTTCAGCTGTTGGGTTAAATGGGAGATCGACATTTGATATCAGCTCAAACTCCGCATTTCCAGATGGATTGTCGTCTAACATATTGCTTGCATCACTTTGTTCAAAGCCAACCTCTCATTTTGTAAGTATTTTATGTCCTACTTTGAATTTTACTCCTGGTGACATTGGAAAAACCCCCTTACTTTGGGATAAGCTGTGTAAATTCACATCAAAACTAGAAATGATTGCAGAGAAGTGCGTACTTAAGACAACCTCGGTGATTAATTTATACGAAAATTCAGATAAGTTTCAGTCTTTACCATTACTCTCAAAATTTTCTGAGTCTATTCAAGACCTAGAGTCCAGCTACAATACATGGATTAGCCAAAACCAAGCCACCATCGCCGAGATGAAGCACCTCGAAGAGGAAAATAACCGTCTCTTCATCGACGCTTATGGCCTGCAAGACGAACTCACCCCAGAAGTGCCGATTGAACAAATCACCCTAACGGTCAACCCTACCTATCGCTACGGCATAAAAGGCACAGAAGAAGAACGCAACGCCCGCTTTAGATCAGACACCATGACCGAGTTAGTTTCTTATACGATAGGCTGCATGATGGGACGTTATTCACTAGACCAAGAAGGCCTAGTATATGCCCATGCAGGCAACGAAGGGTTTGATGCCAGTTTATACCAGACCTTCCCAGCAGACAGCGACGGTATTATTCCAATAACGGAAGAAGAGTGGTTTAAAGACGATGTCAGCAATCGAGTGGTTGAATGCGTTAAGACCGTGTGGGGTGAAGATAATCTAACTGAGAACCTACAGTTCATTGCAGACTCATTATGTTTGGATGCGATCACACCTAGAAAATCAGAAACTGCCGTCGGAACCATACGTCGTTATCTATCGACTAAGTTCTACAAAGATCACATGCAGACCTATAAAAAAAGACCTATCTACTGGCTATTCAGCTCGGGCAAAGAAAAAGCCTTTGAATGTCTCGTCTACTTGCATCGCTATAACGAAAGCACACTCTCTCGTATGCGTACCGAATACGTCACGCCACTATTGGGCAAGTACCAAGCTTATGCAGAACAGTTAGACAAACAGCTCGAAATGGCTGAGTCTACACAAGACAAAAAGCGCCTTGAGAAAGAGCTAAAAAGTATGGATAAAAAGCAAAGTGAATTACGTGAGTTTGACGACAAACTGAAGCACTATGCAGACATGCGTATCTCAATAGACCTAGATGATGGGGTTAAAGAAAACTACGGCAAATTTGGCGATCTACTTGCTGATGTTAAAAATATAACAGGTGAAAAACCGGAGATTATTAATGCAAATTAATGAGCTGATCGAAGGCATTAAATCTAAGCTTGAGCAAAGTAGAATTGTGTTTTGGCATGACCCAGAACACAGCTTTCAGGAAGATATTGATCAAATTGCTGCTTCTTTAAGTGGGAGTGATAGCGTTAAGCTAAAAGATACGAATATATTGCCTGATAGTATTACTGTGTTAAAAATGGCTGATGAATCTGTATTAGCAGTCAAAAAACGCATAGAGATCGATGAGCCTCAGCAGAGTTTTCTACTTTATTTCTCTGAAGCTGAACCAACGCCAGAGCGTGATTGGTTGCTAGATATTCGTTTATATAGTGAGCCATTTTTTGCAGATCGTAGCTCTATGTTGCTTAATGAGCTGGGTATTCCAAAAATGTCACTTCGTGAGCATATTAGACAGCGCAATGCTTTTTTTGGAAGTAAAAAACGTACTGCAAGTCTGAAGAAGTGGATAAGTGAAAACGAGGATGAGCTAAGTCTAGATCGTAAGATGATCGCCGTTGTGGTGAGCTCAGAATCTGCGGAGCTGGATAGTATGTTGCTGAGTCTGCTAAATGAATACGCTCAAAATATTGATGAAGGAGTCGATGAGTCGTCTTTATTGAAAATGTTAAGTAAATATGATCTCAGTGCCTCATTGTGGGTTTTATTAGAAAAGGCTTATGGTTATATTACTGAGGAGCCATCCTTAGCAGACTTCGTTTTAAAGCTTTTTTGTACTGATTTTTGGCGTCAAACAAATTCTGATGATAAAAACTGGTTAAATAATAATTTGCTTCAGACCATGTCAGGTCAAGCGAATGCTATGGCTTTTATGAGTAGTTGGCGCGACAGTAGAAAACACGCAGAATGTTATGAACAAATTGCACGCTTATTGGCATATAAACTGGAGATCAAAGCTAAGACTTCTAGCTATCAACCTGCCCAAATGGTGGATTGTCAGACATTCGAAGAGATAGAGCAAAATATTATTGTTGGCTTGGTGAATAGCTTAATCGAAAATAGTACTGATATTGATTCAGCACAATTTGATGCCATTGTGTCACGCCGCTCATTTGGCTATTGGGCCAAGCTTAAAACAGACTATGAATCAATCTATAGTGCGCTTGGTAATGCTAAAGAATTAATGCAATTGCGTAGTAAGTATGCTGGTGGCTTTCATTTCGAGAGTGCCAAAGAGATGTATACCGAATATGTGGATAATATATATAAATTTGATCAAGCCTATCGCTTATTTAGTGAAAAGGTTAACTTTACGTTGAGTAAGGGTTGGGAGATTCTTAGAAGTTTAAAAGAAGAAGTGGAAAATTTATATATAAACTGGTATTTGCACCAGTTGGGTTTGGCTTGGGATAAACACCTTGGTGAAGAGCAGCTTTTAGATAACTGGAAAATTAAAGATATTCCGAATCAATATGATTTTTATAATCAACAAGTCCAATCAATATTGGCAGGCACCCAAATTAAAAGGGTTTTCGTCATTATATCGGACGCCTTTAGATATGAGATAGCCAACGAGCTTGACTCGATCATTAATAATGAAAAACGCTTCAAGTCAGACTTATCAACACAGTTGGGCGTCTTGCCAAGCTATACTCAACTTGGTATGGCATCGTTACTACCACACAAAACCCTAGAGTATGACACCAAAGGGAACTCTGCAGTATATGTAGATGGTGTATCGTCACAGGGCAGTATGCAGCGTCAAAAAATATTGCAAAGCGTAGGCGGTGTTGCAGTAACCTCTAAAGATCTGATGAACTGGAATAACGAAGAAGGCAGAGAAAAAGTAAGTAACGCTAGTGTTGTTTATATTTATCATGACACGATTGACGCTATAGGTGACAAGCAAGGCTCTGAGCATAAGACTTTTGAAGCCTGCCGTGATGCTATTAATGAGCTTAAGAGCTTAGTGAATCGAATTATTAATAGGCTCAATGGTAGTAGAGTAATTATTACCGCTGATCATGGCTTTTTATTCCAAAATAAGAAGCTAACTACCACAGATAAAACGGGTATTGATGTTAAGAGCACTATGACCAATGAAAACAAGAAACGCTATATTGTTGGAAGAGACTTGAGCTCTAATGATCCGCATTGGAAGGGTCTGATCTCTAACACAGCGAATGGTATTTCAGGGGAGGGTAAAGAAGTTGAGTTTATGATACCAAAATCCTCTCAAAGGTTTCACTTTTCAGGTGGTGCTCAGTTTGTGCATGGTGGCGCAATGCTACAAGAAATTTGTGTGCCAATCATTACCGTACGTGAGCTACAAAAAGAGCAGGTTGCAAAATATGAGAAGATGCCAGTAGGGGTTATTTCTGCCAAGCAGTCGATTAAGTTTGTCAATAATATCGATAAAGTCTCATTTATCCAAACAGATGCTGTGAATGCTGAATATAATCCAAGAAAACTTCATATCTATATCGTTGATAGTAACGGCCTTGAGGTCTCTAGCAAAGAAACATTAGTGTTTGGCAGCTCAAGTAGTAATATGGATGAGCGTAAGCAAGAGGCAACACTGAGTTTGATTGGATCAAGCTTTAGTAGAAATAATAAATATACACTAATTTTATTAGATGCAGATACTAATACAGAGTATGCACGTTATGATGTGACCATTGACCTTGCTATTCAGGATGAGTTTTTCTAAATATATTTGGATAAGAATATGACAATGAATAATGAACTGAATGGCAATGTAGATAATAATGCTATTCAAATTACTGATTTAGATGACTTATTAAATCAGCATTTCAAAGGCAGAGTAGTTCGTAAAGACTTAACCAAAAAGCTTAAAGAGGGTGCCAACGTACCGGTTTATGTACTCGAATATTTATTAGGTATGTACTGTGCCTCTAACGATGATGAGATAGTACTAAAAGGTCTTGAAAGTGTTAAAAAGATTCTTGCTGAAAACTATGTAAGGCCTGATGAAGCTGAAAAAATTAAATCATTAATTCGTGAGCGTGGCACATTTAAAATTATTGACAAAGTAAGTGTTAAATTAAATCAAAGAAAAGATGTCTATGAAGCGTTTCTTTCTAACTTAGGTATCAATGATGCCCTAGTACCTACTAATATAGTTAAAGAGAACGAAAAGCTACTTACTGGTGGTATTTGGTCCATTATCACCGTCCAATACTTCTTTGAAGAGGGGCAAAAGACGTCACCTTTTTCGATAATGAATCTGAAGCCCATTCAAATGCCTTCAATGAATATGGATGAAATATTCTCTGCAAGAGAGCATTTCACAAATGAGCAGTGGATGGATGTTATTCTGCGTTCAGTAGGGATGGAACCAACCAATCTAGAGGAGCGGGTTAAGTGGCATCTTATCGCTCGAATGATTCCATTTGTCGAAAATAATTATAACGTCTGTGAGCTTGGTCCTCGTGGTACGGGTAAAAGTCATGTATATAAAGAGTGCTCTCCAAACTCACTATTAGTGTCAGGTGGTCAAACCACAGTAGCTAATTTATTTTATAACATGAGTTCACGACAGGTAGGCCTTGTGGGCATGTGGGATTTAGTCGCTTTTGATGAAGTTGCTGGTATAAGGTTTAAAGATAAAGACGGTATTCAGATCATGAAGGACTATATGGCCTCTGGTTCTTTTGCTCGAGGTCGAGACTCTGTCGAGGCTAAGGCTTCTATGGTGTTCGTTGGTAATATTAACCAAAGTGTTGAAACTCTTGTGAAGACAAGTCATCTTTTAGCTCCCTTTCCTGAAGCAATGATTGATACAGCATTTTTTGATCGATTCCACTGCTATATACCTGGGTGGGAAGTACCAAAAATGCGACCAGAGTTTTTTACCAATAGCTATGGCTTAATCACTGACTATCTAGCGGAATACATGCGTGAAATGCGTAAGTATGGGTTTTCCGATGCGATTGATAAGTTTTTTAAGCTAGGTAACAACCTCAACCAACGCGATGTTATTGCTGTAAAACGTACAGTTTCAGGATTATTAAAGCTTTTGCATCCTGATAGTAAGTACACAAAAGATGATGTGCGTGACTGTTTGGTTTATGCGTTAGAGTCGAGACGTCGTATAAAAGAGCAGCTAAAGAAATTAGGCGGTATGGAGTTTTTTGACGTTCACTTCAGCTACATTGATAATGAGTCTTTAGAAGAGTTCTTCGTGAATGTGCCCGAACAAGGCGGCAGTAAATTAATTGCTGAGGGAGTACCTAGACCAGGCGTTGTACACTTAGTCACTCAAGGGAGTACTGACAAGCTAGGGCTTTACCGCTATGAGACTCAAATGATGCCAGGTTCAGGTAAACATTCCGTATCTGGCTTGGGCTCTAACACGGCTGCAAAAGAGGCTATACGTATTGGTTTTGATTATTTCAAAGGGAATTTAAAGCGTATTAGCGCATCTTCAAAATTCTCTGAATATGAGTTTCATTTGCATGTTGTGGAACTCCATAATACTGGGCCAAACACTAAGTCATCATTGGCTTCCTTAATTGCTTTTTGTTCTATTCTAATGGGAAGATCAATACAAGAGCAGATGGTAGTTCTAGGTGAAATGACACTTGGTGGTGTAATTAACCCGGTGCAGAATTTAGCTGAAAGTTTACAACTAGCCATGGACAGCGGGGCTAAAAAAGTACTCCTACCCATGGCATCTGCTTCAGATATACCAACTGTACCGTCAGAGCTTTTTTCGAAGTTTCAGATCAGCTTTTATGCGGACCCAGTCGATGCCGTTTATAAGGCATTGGGTGTGCAATAAAATAATCACAATAGGTAAAAATATGCTGAAAAAACTACTGGTACTACTTATGATGCCATCTCTTAGCTGGGGTGCGGCATGTGTTGTACCGTCTGAAAGACTTGGGTTTCTTGGTATATGGCCTACTCAAACACTTGCTGAATTTTCATCTGCTCATAAAGGGGTAAGGATAGTAAGTAATTTTGATGAGGAGAGTGGCAGCAGGGAAGGGAGTTTAGAGGCTATAGATAGACAAGGGAAATTTGATACTATTTTCAAGCCTATTACGGGGTTGGATGATTTTGCTGTCAGTCATATATCATTTAATGTTGATAAGAAAGAAATAACGTCCTTCGCAATAATGGGTGCTTCTATCACAGATAATATCAATAGAGAAAAGGATATACTAATAAGTAAGACAGGTATTCCTAGTAAGCATTGGGTAGCAGATAGTAATCAAGGCCAATATACTTATTTATGTGATGATTATGAAGTAGTTGTGCGGAAAGATGATAGCAGAGGTGAGTTGGCTTTATTATTAAGAAGCAATCTGTCAGAGATGTATAGTCCTGACTCTTCAAATATAAAAGAAAAGCATCGTTTTACAGCAAAGCAGCTCTCAACCAATAAAGTTCAGAACCGTATAGCAGCAGAAAATATTTCGTACTCAGGTTACGACTTATACGAGAACGATTCGCTATTTAGAAATAGGTTTAACGAAGTTTTTCTCAATAAGCTAAAGTTAAAAATAGATGATTTTGATATGGGCGAAGGGCTGGATGCCAGTAATGTTATTAACGGCACTTTAGCAACTTATTTTTGGCAAAAAAATAAATACTATAAAGACACTCAGCTGACTGTATTCATAGCCTATGAGAGCTATAACAATCACATGCTAGTGGTTACTAAAGACTCAGATAATAATGTCAAAGTCTATGGTGATAAAGATAGTTCTTTGATTACCGCTATCATTAAATCACCAAGCTTCCCGTTAGAGATAGCATCAAAAATATATAACTAACAGCAACTATTTTCGAAGACGCTTCAGGAATGGGGCGTTTTTTGTGGCTGGCAGGCGCTATGCCTAGTGAGACTACTAACTAATAACTATTAAAGACGAGAATATACTTTTTATAGAGGTATATAGAAAAAAGACTCACAAATAAACTATGAGTCTTTTAGAGTTCAGTAATACTTATTTGCCTGTATAGCTGCCGTCAGGTTGTAGTTGACAAGAACTACCGCCTACATAACTACCATCTGGACATATGGTCGTTCTATTAGAGTTTGAATTACCACTTCCAACGTAAGAACCGTTTGGTGCTAAGATAGCGCGACTGCCACCAACATAAGAGCCATTTGGCGCTAAGGTGGCATTTCTTCCTCCTACGTATTGACCATTAGGTGCCATAGTGCAACTATTTCCTGATACATAGCTACCATCTGGACAAATAGCAGATAATGCAGGGCTACTTAGCAGTAATGCGAACACTAAAGTTGATACGTTTTTGAAGTTCATAGATATAGTCTTTAAAGTATTATGATTTGTTAATGATTTTAACAATTAGGAAAGTAATAAGCAAGGTTGTTAGAAGCCATAAGAACAAACCCCGATATCACTCATGCCACCTAAGAATTTTGTAAAACTGACGAAACCCTGCTGAGCGTTTACTATTATAGCCTAGCAGGGTTTTTTCTGCTAAATAGCACTAGGCGCATATCACTCTATTCTATGAATACTGATAATGCGATACCCTAAAAAAGGACAGAATAGTCACCTGATAAGTAAGGAAAAATTAATATGTATTCATATTCCTCATAAAAAATATAACGATTCATATGCTTTAAATATTGCCTTTGTGATCTACCAGCAATAGCGCTAATCTTTTTAAACTTGGATTGGTAAACCTTTAGAAGGTTTCAGTCAATCGTCATTACTATCAACTCAAAATATCGCATAACCTAGAAAAACAATTACTAGGCAGTCTACTATACTTGTCTTAATGATAATAAATAATAAGCGAATGAATATGACAGCGACTTTGAGTGATGAGTATGAACCTCTTGCTGAAACAATAGCTCACGCCTGCGCCATTACTTTTCAAGGTAATGCCAGCAATAACCTCCAACAAGACGCATTTTTCTTTTTAGACCATTGGTATCAAGAGGATTTAGGGGTGATGGCAGTGACATCAGTACAAGCGCCATTTTGTCTTGCCGTATCGGATGGCGTTGCCAGCTCTAACCAGTCACAGCACTGCTCAAAGGCAGTGGTCAAAGCAATTAAAAAGCTATGGGATAGCAATCAAGAGAGTACTAGTGCTATCACCTCAGATCATATCTATACGCAACTGAGTCAAACCAAACACCCAAAAAAACGTTATGGTGCCGCAGCAACTCTCGCGATGATCACCGGCACGCTAAACGATGATAAGTCGATAAATATAGATATAACTCATGTCGGCGATAGCCGTGTATATTTGCTTGGCAAAGATATGAATGAATGGCAGTGCTTAACTCGTGATCATAATTTGCTAAACGAGCTGGTAGATGAGCAAGCGAAAGATGAAGATCGCCAAGTAGAGTTTACGGAGTACAATCGCACAGGTATGGCAGGCAGCTTATATAGCATTACTGAATGCTTTGCGCTAGCAGTAGATAGTGATGATCCGAGCAGCGAGCCACCTAAAAGTATAAGGCAAAACATCACGGTACAATCAGGCAATAGTCTCGTCATCTGTAGCGATGGTATTCATGATTTAGTACCCAGTAGTGAATGGGCTCTTATTAAGAGCCAAACAGATTTGCAGGGTTGGCTACAGATGCTTTGGCATCAAGTGTATGACTCAGATGGCAATGCTTATGACAATGGTACTGCGATTGTGGTACGGTTTGATTAACCTTTTTACGATAGTTCACTTTTAAAATGACAGTTTGATAGATTCGATAGCCTATAGAGCAGCCAACATGCCTACACACCCAATCGCAACCTACAACAAATCCACCCGTTTGTTTGCGCTCTATCAGCGCTTGCCACGTCATAAAGACAAGGCAATATCACTCACAGAGCTAATGAACGTTTATGGTGATAACCTTGACCATTACGCAAACGAGCGTAAAAATTTAGAAAACGACCTAACAAGTCTCAATCAAATATTCAATGACGTCTTTCACAGTGACGCTTTAATGCGTCTGCCAGCTTGGGGACAGAATATCAGCGGACAAACGGCACGGTTTTATATTGAGCCAAGTTTTAGTATCGATGTCATTAATGAGCAAACGGTATTTTTTTGGCAGATGCTCGCTAACTATACGGCGAACTACTTGCCAGCACCTTTTAAACAAAGCATTAGTGAAAAGTTGACCCAATTAGGTCGCCAAGATAGACACAGCTTCAATCAAAGCAAGCTAGGACAGTGGCAAGATTATCTTATTACCCTGTCTAGTATCGTACAAGCACCAAAGCTTGATAGCGGCGTGCTGACTAGCATCCATCAGGCACTATTACACAACAAGCAGCTTCAAATCAGCTATCAAAACAAATGGCGTAACAATCCTACCGTCAGAGTGATCTACCCTAGAGGACTTATTTTTATCGACAACATGATCTATCTTACTGGGTTTAATCCAACGAATGATCATATCGATGATAATGTCTTATTAATGGCACATCGTAATTTTGCGGTTAATCGTATTGAAGCAGCTGAAGTAACAGAGCAGTCGGTACCGGACTGGGTAGAGCGCAATGCTTTCACTCTTGAGAATCTACGTAAGCTAGGAAAGCTTGAGTTGAATAATGGTTTAAAAATCGGACTGGTTCTAAAGGTGCAAAAATATGCCTGCCAGCATCTCTATGAGCGGCCGTTATCATCTACTCAAACGATTACGGTTATCGATGACACTTGGAACGAGGTGCGTGCAACAGTTGCCAATACGCAGCGCTTGCAAGATTGGCTGGTCAGTATGTCGCAGTTAGCAGTAGTGATTGAACCGGTAGAGTTAAAAGCGGCTATTTTAGAGCGCTTAGAAAGCGGGATAAAATTATATACAAAATAGTTGTTCAAGAATTTTGCTAAAGTACTAAAAGACAAATACATTTTTTAAATGTCATCAAGGAGCTAGAATGACCACACCTAACTTATTTAAATTTGCCACCTCTGAGTTATCACAAGACGCTTTTATCTGTTGGCTTCTGTCGTGGGCAGACCAAGACTATCAGACAGGAAGCGATAAACATAAAGCGCTCAATAAGATAGCAACCAGTGTATTGGCGTTATTCTTCGATAAAGCGAACAAATCACTACCGAGCCATATTGATGAAATAGTAGTGAAGCGTCAAGTGAATAACATTGATGTCCTTTGTATTATTAACGACACTTACTGCGTATTAATTGAAGATAAAGTAGGTAGTATTCAGCATTCTAATCAGTTGGTTCGATACAAGCAGTTTATGATTAATGATCATAAAGTTACTTTCGCAGAAGACAAAATCATTCCTATTTATTTACAAACGCATGATCAAAGCAATTATAAGGCTGTGTTAAAAGACGGCTTTTATCCAGTAACTAGACGAGATTTATTAGACCTCTTTAATAGTGAACAAAATGCGGCACTGCAAGAGAGTGATATATATGGCGATTATCTTAACCATCTGCAGTCTATTGAAGAAGCAGTGCAAAGCTTTAAATCAAAACCTGTTAACAAGTGGAAAAAACGGGCTTGGATTGGCTTTTTTCAACATTTACAGTCTTACCTAGGAGAAGGTAACTGGGGTTATGTCGCTAATCCTTCGGGCGGCTTTATGGGCTTTTGGGGTTTGGGTCATAGAGTAGAAAATAATATAGATATTTACTTGCAAATCGAGCAAAAGAAAATCTGCTTTAAAATGTCTGTTCCTAATAAGGAAGGACGAAGTAAGATTAGGGATGAGTTATATAAACTATTTAAGACAGAAGCTTCTGAGTTTGATTTAAAAGTTACTAAGCCGAAGCGCTTTGGTTCAGGTAGACATATGACCTTTGCTGTATTAGACACAGATGTCTTTGAGAATGAAAATTCAATAGATCTGCAACAGGTTAATAGGCTTATGGATGAGGTGCAAAAATTCATTGATCATACGGTAAGCCAGTATAAAAATAAAAACGGGTGATAGTTGTAGTGTCATAACATTTAAAGTAATAAAAGGTCTAAAGATGAAATATCAGCTCGACAAATCGAAAATAGATGACATTCCATGTGTAGCCTTATACCGACCAAATAAAGGCCATTATTCGCCATCTGTTATCGCCTGTTTTATCATCAGTGACGGTTGGAATGAGCAGGCACTACTAGAGCTAAAAGAGAAAGCAGAGGCTGATATTTTAGTAGGCTTACAGACAGATAACAATGAGTATGAACGCTTAGGTATTGTAGAAGGCATTATTAGATGCCAGCCTAATGAAGTAAATGATGTCGTTGAACTGCTAGATGTAAGGTCCGCAAGTACTATTATCGGTATAGATGTGATAGATGTTATAAGCTTGTTTGAGGTTGGCAGTTCATTCCAGTTTGTTCAAGCGAGCTCTACAGGCGAGCATGAATTCGATATGATAAAGATAGCCACACACAAGCTGATTGATCTACTTGCAAAAGCTCATGATACTAAAGGAATATTTGTTGGCCTGCAGAGTCCGCAAAGCTTACCACTGGAATCCATGGCTTATGTAACAGAAGCTGTTGAAGAGTTGTTGTCTGGTGACGATACCTTTATATACTATAGTTCAAATAGTACTGATGAGCCTGAATTTTTTCGTTTGAATGGAATTTATGCTGAAGAAAAACAAAGCCACACGTAGTAAACGTATGGCTTTGGCTGCTACTATCAATTGGAACTAGTTCTATTTGCTAATAGAATCTCCGCGCCACATAGCATGCTCACATACTGCGCAAAACCAACTCTCTTTTGTCCGCATATAGGCGATATCAGCGGGCACTTCAATATGACAGGCGCTTCCGCAATATTCGCAGCACACATCATCTAAGCAAGCGTAGCATTGGCTTACGGTTTCAAATAACACATGCGCACTAATGCTATATTTTTGACAAAGCAGATGGACATAATCCATATAACTCATTTTATGGTTATAGGCCCAATAATCCTCACAGACCCGTTTGTCCCAAGCGTTTTGTGTCATGCTCCATTCAATGCTGATGCCCACAACGTACTCCTTTTTAATGACCTGATACCTACGATTAGCATTCCCTTTTTATAGTAATGATATCTATTGAACCAGTCACACCTATCATCATTAGCCAGCTATTGAGCAGCAAGATAGGTATATGACATAATAAAGCGTTAGTCAGCATAAAATAGTTTTTGACGGAAACTTAGTTATTGCCAACGAGTATTATTCTAGCAGAAAAGTAGTCACTGGCAAGTATTTTTTACTTACCAATAAGGATTTTATTGTGATTTCTTGTAACCTCCCTGTGCTTCTAGCAGAAAGACGACTACGGGTTGCCGATCTAGTGAGGATGACAGACATTAGTAAATCAACACTTCATAGAATTTATAATGATGAGACGACTCGTATAGAATTCGATACGCTAAGCAAATTGTGTGAAGTACTAGAGGTGACACCATGTGAGATATTAAAATACGTACCTGATAAAGACAGTAAAAATTAGGTTTTATAAATAATGTAGCTGAACGCGTACGTTCACTTTAAACTCTAAAAAATAACGATATTACTATCCGATCAGAAGTATTCATAGCTCTCATAGATAATGGTTTAGCTATTATTTGTGAGAGCTTTTTTAATGACTTTGCACTCATTTACAGCCAATATATTTTTTAATAAATATAATTAAATCATCCACTTGTATAATGTTATGTTATAACGTACTATTAATGAAACAATGATTCTTAGAGCAGTATATAGTGAAAAATAAGACCCTTCGCTCAACTCAAAAGCTGTTAATTTTGAGCTCAGAAAATCTCACCATTCACCCTGATGCAAACACTGCTTTTATGGTTTGGCAGCAGCATAGACTGCCTCTGCGTCGACCACAGCTGGCAGGCTTAGATGACTATTATCGACCAGTATTACGGTTATGTGTGCTTGATAAAGACAATTATCAGTTCTTCAATAACTTTGCACGAATCGATGAGGTAATGAGGTTTGAAAATAGCTGGCGTCAGCCTTGTCTGATTGCGCTTGAAAGTCGTCATGATATTAAGCGGCTGGCGTGGTGCGAGGTTCTCAATCTATCTAGATTTGCTGGCGTGAACCATCCAGCCTTATTTCAAGCCATATATCAAAGTGCGCCAAAGCAGCTTGTGTGTGAGCTGATGGGCGTGCATCGATTAACTGTTAGCAATTACTGTCAGTTTGCAGGTATCAGTCAAAGCAGCTATGAGTATCAACAGTGCAAGGCAGCATGTGATAAGACTTTATTAGGTTTGCCTAAAAATATGAACTGGATGGGTGGTGTACATGGCTGATACTAAAGCATTTGTTGACGTGACTGATAGGCGAGTATTGGACAAGCTCATTCCTGCAGGCTCGCCGCATTACTCGCAAATACGCGAGCTTGTGGTTCATATCATAAGCTTAGTGCCAGATGATAGCCTTGATCTCCATTACTCCACATTATGCAATACCACTGGCTTTGAGAGTATTGACTGCGCTGAGGTGATTAAACAGGTTATTGGGAAGGGTAAAACTGGAGAGTGGGCAGTCACATATATGCTGATCGTTTTTTATCAGGTATATGGCAAGGTTGATAGCAGCAGTGATGCATGGCGGTTTATGAGCGGCTACCTTAAAGTGATGTTTATGATCACGGCTCGCCATGATAAGCATTTTGCTAAAATAGATAAATTGGGCGTTCGTATTCGCATGGGGTTTAGATCAGGTGACCCGCAACATAAGATCGTTGATCAATTGATTCATATTCATGCAAAGTATGATGGTTTATCTGAGTGTTTACAGTATATAAGAAAGTATGAAGCTGTTATCAAACAAGGTGAGGCCACAGGCACAATCACTAATCAGTATCTCGCCAGTAAAATTGGTCAAATAAGGCTGGCTTATGAGGTGGTGATTAACAATAAAGCTTTTGTCGGTAAAACTTATGATGAGAGTGCAAAACGGTTAAAGAAGGCTCAAAGGGTCATTAACACAACAGCGCTTATTGATGGCGAGCCCTTACAAAAAAAATTGTTTGGTACGAAACAATCAAAAAAGTACAGTAACGTGGCAATCGCTGAAAACATCGCTGATGATAACCAGCCGCCATTGTTAGATAATAATTTTAAGCCTATCGCTCAAATCGCTAAATCCTCTGAGCTGCAGCAATGGCGATTAAAAAATAACCATCAGCATGCCAGCCGTAATCAATTCCATTTCTCAACCAATCATCGCCAGCTGAGTATCACTGGCTACCAGATGCTGTTTGCGATGCTATGGCAGCACTTCACTAGCGAACACACAGAAGATAGGACGGGTCATGCCGTACTGCTGCTCTCACTACTGAGTGGTCTTAGTATTGATAGCGTGATTACTGATTGGCAAAATAGTCGCAGTCAGCGTCAGTATTTTATTTATGACCGTATCCAAAAGACCAGCTGTATTGCCATCATGGTCGATGTGACTACCAATACGCGAAGTCATTTGCTTGCCCACAGGCAAAGCTATGGTAGCGTATTCAAGCGAGCACTACCTGATGCCTTGCAGGTAATGCTAGAGAATAAAGTTACCATTTCACTTGATGATGTCAAACTAGCCATCACTGAGGTTAAGAGTCAGCTTAACCTGCCAGCCTTAAGTGCTCAATATATCGAGTCTGGATTATTTGTATTGATTAAAAATGGACTTAATCAGCCTCTGTATGCAGATTTGATCACAGGCGTCGATGTGCGCCACAGCTCACCGCTATACTACACCAGTATCGAAACTGCTGATCTAGAGCAAACCTATATACAAGCAGTAGAGCTGATAACTGAGTACTGTGATGACGAACAAAAAGCGCTGTTAATAGATGAGTGCAGTGTGCCCATGAATGGTCATAAAAGCCATATTGGTAGCGATATGGCGCTTGAAACGATAACGTGCGAGCAGTTTTTTAATCAGTTGGCTAGGAGTGCTGAGAGCTACAATGGGCGACTTAATCACAGTATTGACCGCTATATTGCGCAGTTTAATAGCTACAGCACCTGGCTGTGGCACATCATTATGATTCAAACGGGTATCCGCCCAGTCAAGCACTCACCAGGCTTGCTACACCAGTTTGATCTTAAACGTCGCATGTTATGGGTGTCTGATAAAGAAGAGCGCAATACTCAGTCTGACGGTAGGCTCATTCCTCTCAGCAAGTTTTTGATAACGGCTATACAAAACTACCTTACTCATATTAAGCAGTTTGCCGCCATTTATAATCCTCTATGTCCAGAGACGGTATATCCTATCAATGATATTTTGCAATCAGAACAACCCCTTATGCAAATTTACCAAAAGAACCCAAAAGGTTTTATCGGTATCACGCCAAGCCGCGTCCGCTACCAGTTACAAGACTTTTTTAGTCATCAGGATAATTGGCTGCGGCATCAGCTCAGATCCATGCTTACAGGGCGTGTACCTGACTATCTGATTTGTGCGCTTTACGGTCATGAACATCCGGATCAAGAGTTCATGCACCCCATGTCATCTGCATTTATCAATCAATTGCATCAACTTAGTCCTCATTTAGATGCGGTTGCTGATGAGCTTTGTTTAAAACAAATTGAGGTTCGCGTATATGGATAACATCAATGCTCATAAATTGCGGCAGCTAAATAGGGATGACGCTAAAAAAAGCATCAAACGCGCGGCTAAAGCGCTGATTGCGGACTACGTTGATCAAAACCCCATGCAGACGCCCTGTGAATTGCAGCATCATTACGAAGCGATTAACGAGCTGTTAGAAAACAAGTTTGATACTGCTCAAAACTTTCAATTGGCACGGCGCGGATTTTTAGAGTTCATTCGTGATTATAATAAAGATTACCAGATATACCTCAATGAGCCTGTAGTGCCGATACTAGCGACTCGTGAGCGGTTAACTATTAACTATGACTGGTTTGTGAGTGGTCGCACGGTGGCAGACAGCAGTGCAACCATGATAAATATCTGGAAGCGCAAACGGCGCTTCTCAGTTAACGATTTAGTCGAAGGACTGCTTTATTGCAGTATCATGTATGGCGGTATCAATGAGATTGACGTATTAGGAGCGCTGTACAATTGGCTGTTTGGTGAACGGTTTATTTACCAGATTGACATGCCAAAAAATAATGAAGAGAGTCGCGCAGAACAGTTAGCTTTAATACCCCTTAGCGTGCCTGATGGTAACTATGGCTGCGCAATTGATGATAGCAATAGCTTGCAACGTTTTATTGACTATTTACCCGATGATATGAGTCTGTGTTTTTTATATGCCATGAAAGACAAGGATTTGAGCAAAGCAAAAATAAAGCCATTTAACACCATTATAAGTGATATCTCAAAAAGGCTTAAACTCACCAACAAAGACATCGCTCGACCGCAACACTCGATGCTTATAAAATACGCTAACTATCACTGGCGACAAATGGAAGGTAGTTTGATAGATGGTGCGCTTTCCGTGGTTAAACAGGGTGATATTAAAACTACAGGTTTGCCGACTGATAAGCTCATTAGTTATAACAGAGAAATCATCAACCCAAACTCTAAGCCGCTTACGTGGTCTGAGCTGTTTGATAGCAGTTACCAGACATCAGAAATGGTACAAGGAAAAAAGGATACTATAAATTACCCTAGCTTTAGTAAAAATCTGATCAAAGAGCTGCAGGATACGCTTAAATTAGCCAGAAATACTGCTGTCTCTACCATCGAAACACTAAAAACAGATGCTAGCCAGCCCAATGCCCAGCGTTTGCTTGGCTGGACGCTATCGCTGCTTGATGATAAAAGTATTCGGCTCAATACGGTCAGTAAATATATCGGCTGCATCGGTCGTGACTGGCTGATGCTGACGATAGATGAGGACATTGATCAGTGGGAGAGCGATGACTTTGAAGAAGTGTATGAGCAGATCATTCAAAGTAAGGTTAAAGACGGTCGTAAGACGTCTGTACTGAGCAAGTCATCAGAGTTTGATGATGATATTTCTAGTGGTATAGATAATGATAATAATAATGCTGGTCAATTGCTATCTGATCTTAACCGTTTAAAAGACAGCCAGAAATTTACTTACGGCCGCTTGAAAGCATTTCATGATTATCAGCGTCTGCATTTTAATGCTCCTTACGTATATTTTCCATGGGGCAATAATAGGCAAGTGGTTAAAGCTAAAATGATATCGCCTCGTGTATATTGTACGATGAAAGACTATATCCAATCATCAACTTTGGAAGTTGATCAAAAGCGACTTTGTTTGGTTGTTTTAGCGCTTGCTTATCGGACAGGTATGCGAATTAACGAGATCATTGGTATTAAGGTCGGTGATATTGCCGATATAAGCAGTATCAATGGTTATTTCATTGAGTACCCTAAAATCATCCTCAGACCCAACCGTTATCGCAGACTTAAAAGTAGCAGCGCTAAACGGGTGATACCGATAGACAGTCTACTGAAAGCGGATGAGCTAAAGCAATTTATTGCGCATTATAATCAGCAGCACAGGTTAAAGCGACTCTACTTATTCTCACAAGGCTCAGGTGATCAGCCATTGCCGCCAGTATTCTTTAATAATATGATGAAAATAATATGGGATCGCTTATTAGGTAATCATGACTTTACTTTTCATAGCTTTCGGCATACCGCAATTAGCCAACTGACACTGGTGTTAAGCGGATCGCCACTGGCTCAGGTGATGACGGATTATGATAAAGATCATAGCGACGTCATCGTTAGTGCCGTGCTTGCTAATAATAAAGAGAAGGGGATGTGGTTTGGGCTGGCTAGTCTTTCTGGGCATCTAACGCCAGATACTACGTTTGAATATTATATCCATACCGCTCATTTACTGGCTAGCTGGCAAATGAGTCAAACCAAACTTTTTATGCCTATAACCGTATTTGAGATGGTGACAAGTATTGGCTACCAGACGGTAAATAGGCAAGACGGTAGGGCTTATAGTCCTAGCACTAAACAGGTTCATCTTGATAAGATACGTGGCTATTTAATTGGCAAAGTTGCAAGCAAAGAGTCTCTATTTTCTTATAATAACCCATCAGCTGATACAGCTTGGCAGCAAAACACACAAAATGACGCAGCAGATAATCAGCCATCTATATTTATTCATCCTAAAATTTATGATGTGATTGGACTGTTGGAGGAGCTTCAAAAAATAAGCGTTGATAAACGAGAAGGGCGGATAGCAGATGTCGCACTACGGCATGGCATTGCTGTCAATGAAGCTAAAAAAATTTACGATAAAGCTTGTCAGGTTTTTACCGATAATAGGTTGCTTTTAAGTGCGCCGACTGGACATAAAAATCAAGAGGTTCTAGTTAAAGCGCTTGATCGAGCATATCAGATGTCTATTGATCACCCTACTAGACTAAAATCGTTTGCGGATATATTTGCAGATAAACACAATTTAAATACTTCATCAATTCATTTTGGGATTAAAGACAACCAGCTTGAGATGCTACAAAATTTTATGGCAGTAGGTTGTCAGCTAATTGATGCCAGTCATTGGCATATTAGGGCGCATAGTGAGCAGGCAGTGCGTGATGTTAAGAAGAAGCTAGGTCTAGCTGGTGCGATACGCATTGGTGCGCGTGAGAATTTCCATGGTTATGAATTACGACTAGTACAGAAAAAACGTAAGCGGTCTGATAAGAACTTGGCTATGACAGATGATTATTACAGCTCGTCAGGGGTTTTGAAGTATTTGGGGTGCTTGTTGTATGTATTAGCTAAAGTTAATGATAATTAATAAAATACTTATTTCACCTTAGGCAATAAGAATAAGAAGCCACTGGCTACGTGGGTCAGTGGCAATACAGGCAAAAAAGGCATGCTCTTATGTATATGGGCTGATAGATATTGAGCTATATCCATAAATTAGGCTGGGCTTTTTGGAGTCAAGGTCACTTGTAGCCCCATACCATCAATAATCTTTAGCATGGTATCAAAGCGTGGCTTTTCGGACTGCAAAGTCTTATAAAGACTCTCG
Organism: Psychrobacter sp. UBA6739; assembly: GCF_002453835.1. Lineage (NCBI taxonomy): Bacteria > Pseudomonadati > Pseudomonadota > Gammaproteobacteria > Moraxellales > Moraxellaceae > Psychrobacter > Psychrobacter sp. UBA6739. Next base: position 34,844 of record NZ_DKHR01000043.1, on the reverse strand, counting down.
CGCCTTATTCCCGTCTTTAGTGCTAGCTCATTCATGCCCTTTGCGCGTGCCACATCATTTAGTGCCTCAATAAAGTCACTAGGTACGCCATCGATTAACGCTTCGTTTAAGTAAGTATTAATAAGGGTTTCGTCAGTCAGGTACTCCGCCACATCAAATCGGCTGATTTTACTATCGGTCATGAGGGTACTCCTTTGTTTCATTCTTTACTTGTTGCCATAAAGTGTAAGCTTTATCAATGTCGCTTTGCTGGCTGTCTTTGCTGCCTCCTAATAGTAAGAGATAAACAGTATCGCCTTGCTTGGCATAATAGACACCGTAACCATTGCCTTTAAATATCCGCATTTCATAAATACCAGCTGTATTGGTAGGATCTTATGATCACCAAAATTACCGCTTTGTGCTCGCTTGATACGTGCCAATATGCCAATATGCCAACTTTGCCTAATGGGTCTTTGAGTTTGTGCAACCAGCGCCTAAAGTGCTGAGTTTGGTTAATATCAATCATATAGGTAAATTATTAGAAAGCTAATAACTCATTGTAAACTTTCGGATAATAGATAACAAGTTATGATTGTATGTGGCACATATAGAAAGTTAGTCACAATAAAAAAGGCAGACCCTACATACCTGCCCATACAGTTTTATATCTAAGAAAAGCTGCTTAAAATGCTTAAAATGCTTAAATTGGCTATAACACATGATAGGCAAGGGATTAGCTTAAGGTAGGTGTTTGCTTAACATTACTTAAGTTGCTTAATCTCGTCTTAAATTAGCTTGTTTTACACTGAGTTTAAGCAGCTTAAGCAAGCTTAAGATTTGGCAGTCCTCACAGAAAATCCCTAGCGGTATGGGCTAGGGGTAGTTTAAGCAATTTAAGCAGGATTTATTAAGCATTAATATTAATCGTATAACTTTGGATTAATAAATATCACTTTACTTCGTCCTTCCATTTCTTGTCTAATATGTTTAGAAGACTCTAATTTGTCCAACTCAATCTGTAATAACTTAGTGTTCTTACGCATGGGGTTTGGAGAATTATTAGCAATATAAGTTCTATTGAGTTTATGCGACTTCTTATCACGGGCTTTATCCACTAGCCAGCCGCTTAGCTTCTCACTGTCGTTCTGCTCACATGTAGGCGTGGCATTAAGGTAGCGTAAGCGCTCGCTTGTGGAGTATTCCACAAGCATAAAAGCACGGGTTATGTCATTTGCAGTAATAGTTTGACGTTTCTCAAAAAATGCAATTAATGAGGCTATACGGCTGGCATTTTCTGCCATACGTGACGCATACGCTTTTAAGTATGCCAATGCCTGCCCGTTGGCTTGTCGGTTCTCTATATCTTGAGCAAGGTTATTAAAGACTTGTCTTGCATGGGTGTCTTCCCATTTTATTTTTAGACGCTGGAATGTACCTTGCGCGTCTTTTGGTTCATTAGCTGGTAATGGGTCAAGTAAGGCATCACAGCGTGCCCAGTATTCTAATAAATCAGGGTTGTCATACGGATTGTCCTCATTGCGCTGCTCATCATTCAATACTCTTTTTCCGCGTATGTCCTCAGGGCAAGCGATAAGCGCTCGTGCTAAGAAACCTTGTCCATTCATCAATGGGTCCGTTAATGCTGGTTCTAATATTACGCGCTGACCTTGAAGCATTAGTGTCATACGAACATCATAAGCATCTGTACGCGGTGTGGCATGGGCTGATTTTTGTGAGCGCTGTCTTGCTACTCTCCCGCTGCTATATAGCTTCGTAATAGCGCTTAGTGCATTTCCTGCAGTATCACCTTTCATAGTGTGACCATTAAAAAATTGTCCTGCTTCATCGGTTGCCCATGAAACGTTACTAATCTCACCATCGATAAGTTTATCTAGAATAGGTTCAATCGTTGCATCATCAAAAACGGTTTTGGGATTGGTAGGCTTTGGCGTATTGCTTAAATACTCTTTTAATTCAGCACCTTTTAATCCTATCTTATCACTTTCCCAGACCTCTAGATCTTGCAAATAGCTCTCATATTGTTGCCGCTCATGCGTCTCTATTTCATAGTGAGTTAAGCTCATTGCTTTTGTTTTACCGCTACCGCTTTCACCCTCTGTGATTAGAATAAGACTGGCTGGCATGTACCCATGTCCCATTGGCGCATCAATGAAGCGTTGCCCTATGTCTGCCAATGCGCCTAAAACATCGTGACCAGCCATTGCAATCGGTACTTGTGCATAATATGCCACGGCTTCAATGACGCGCCTTAATAAGCCTGTAAATGCTTCGATAGGGTAGAGTGTAGGGGTGCTGGGGTCGTTTGCTAGTGGTTCAGGATCAGGCCATTGCACGTTTTTTATGCTATCATTACTATGATCATTAAATTGACAGTCGCACGTAAATTTATTTTGGTCAGTAACGCTCATGCTACCAACATGAGCGTTTTTATTTTTTGGACTAATCATCGGTATTCTCCTGTAGATTATGAACAGGATTACTATGGCTTTCTAGCCATTTTAGAACCTCAGAGTTACTCCATGCTACTATAGTTGGCGACAATCTAATACTAGCAGGGAATCTACCGTCTCGTGACCACTCATGAAGCGTAGTGCGTCCAAATGGCAAAAGTGGCAGGATGTCTTTAGCGCGTGACATGCCTTGAAGTGGCAATAGTTTTGCTAAATTTTTGTTCTTATGGGTTTTAGTGGGGGTGTCAGATTCTAACATTCTATGTCTCCATATGAGCCGTGACGGGGTGTCTCGGTATGGGTAGAATAGGATAGGAATTACATATAGTCATTGCAATTTGCGATTTGCCAGTCGCAAATTGCGAAAGTTAGTCTGCATTACGTTTATTAGCTTCTGCAAAAAGTTTTTCAATATTGCTTTGTCCGAGCTTTGGAATCTCCCTATAAACGATGTAATCAATTATTTTAGTTTGATTAGAAAAATCGAATTTATTCTTTTCCTCAGTAGAAAGGGCTTTGAACTCCTTGTCTAACTTAAATATTAGATCCTTAAGTGTGAATATAAGGACAAAGACGCTGCTCTTAAAGTCATCTAAATCTTCAGTAGATCCTTTAAGTTGAGCAGCTTGCAACTCTTGTTTTAGCTTCTCAATCTCTTTATTTTTTTGGCTAATTACTCTATTGGCATTTAATAACTTATCTCTCAACGTTGGTAACTCATAACTAGTATCAATAACTGTAATAATGTACTGTAAATCACTTTTTAAGAAAATTAGCTCATAATCTTCTTCTTTAGTGGGAGATAGGGTATAGCCTTTAATTTTCTCAATTTCATTAAAATGCTCTTGATCAATGAAATCAGCTTCAATGATTTCAGGCATAAACATTTTTGGTCCCAAACTGACTTCAATGTCACCTCCCAAATATGTGACACTTAAAGGTAGCAATCTGAAAATTCCTTCAGCTAATATAGATACTCCGAGAGTGTTTTTAGCTCGCTTAGCATTTAAACAAAATAAAAGTTTTTCGATAAAGTATTTTGTGTTTTTCAGACTTGTACTTGAATCATAGTCATAAGGATGGATTGTTTCTCCAATTTCTAGATTGCACATTTGTGTGTTGATAGTGTGATATAAACCATCAGTTATTTTTTTTAAGCTTTTTTCTGGAACATCTTCTGTTTCTGTCACAATATCGACTGGTCCGTTAAATCTTATATACGGTGTTAAACGATCAGTGTGGATTAAACGTACAATGCTTTCGTCTTTACTATAAGAGCGGTCTTCTGTTTTGAGAAGTAACTCCCTTACTTCGTCTAGTGTATAAAATAACTCTTTATTGTAATTCATATTTTTACCTATATTTTTCATTCTAAAGACCTAGGATTTTATTGTGCATATAAATATTGCACCCTTTATTTTAAAGAGCTTACATAATCCGCCCATTCACTCATCATATCCCTACGATAATCTAAATGCTGAGCGCCGTTATAGGCTTTACTGATTTTATTTTCTTGCTCATGTGCTAGCTGTAATTCTATAGCTTCATGCATAAACCCTTGCTCATGTAGGGTGGTACTAGCTAGCCCCCGAAAACCATGTCCAGTCATTTTATATTTATAGCCCATTTGATATAGAGCATTAATAAAAGCATTTTGGCTGTAAGGTTTGCGAGTTGAAGGGTTGTAGAATACATACTGCTCTGAAAAATTTAGCTCTTTAATTTGTTGTAATATATCTATAACCTGAGGTGCAAGAGGCACAATGTGAGGTCTATCCATCTTCATTTTGTCTGCAGGTATACGCCAAATTTTATCCTTCCAGTCGATTTCTGACCATTCCATAAATCTGATCTCATTAGTTCGTACAAAGGTATAGCATAAGAACCATAAGCCTAATTTAACCGTGATGTGCCCAGTATAGTCATCAATACCTCTCAAAAGTTGAGGCAACTCTTTTGAAGTAATACGACTGTGATTTTGGGTTTTATGCGGTTTAATGGCTGCTGATAAATCTGCTGCAGGATTTGACGTTGCTACACCTATGCGAATAGCGTGCTTAAATATCTGTCCTACTTCTGCCATTATGCGTCGTGCCATTTCATTAGCACCACGTGCCTCGATACTTTTACCAATCGCTAAAATATTAGGTGACGTAATGTCGTCGATTAGCTTATGCCCTATAACTGGTTTAACGTCACGCATATAGGCTGAGTAGTTACGACTAAACGTACTTGAGGCTAAAAACGTCTTGCGATCCGCATACCAAGCTTGTGCAATAGTATCAAAAAGCCTCGAACCATCTTGCTCAGCGAGCTTTTCTTTTTTCTTATCCTTCGGGTTAATACCTTCACTAATTAACTGTTTTATTTCTAGGTTACGCTGGCGTGCTTGTTGTAATGTGATTAGTGGATACTTGCCCAAAGTGAGTGATTGCTGTTTACCTTGCCAGCGGTAAGCACTGACCCAGACTTTGTTTCCCGTATGTCTTACCCACAGTTGAAGGCCATCGCCATCGCTATGCTTGTCAGGGCGGCTAGGGATGCATTTTTCACTCGGGGTTAATTTATTGATAATCGTATGAGTTAATGGCATGTTGGTATATCTCCGCGTTGGTATAATCTATACCAACAAATATACCAATATTCTATATGGTTCGCCATATACCAAGGTATTCTTAAATCTTGCGAAACCCCATAAAAAAAGGCTTGCCGCATCGCTGCGAACAAGCCTGATTCAATATATGGTGGGCCCAGTAGGACTTGAACCTACGACCAAAGGATTATGAGTCCTCTGCTCTAACCAACTGAGCTATGGGCCCTAACGCTAGACGGACAATGATACCTGAATTTTTTAATTTTTCAAGTAAAAGATAGGTAGTAATCAAGATATTTTTTATGATGCTCTGCTTTTCTATCAAATATGACCACCAGACAATGTCAGGCTGCGACCACCATCAACAGTAATAATCTCAGCAGTAACATAATTGGCCTGTACGAGGTACAACACATGATGGGCAATCTCGTCAGGTCGACCTATACGCTGCATAGGAATTGAGTCAATGATATCGCGTTGCTGCATCTTTTTAAATTTTCTTAACATTGGTTTCGTACTTGCAAGTGCTCAATTCTGGCTTGTTGTAATGCCGCACCAATCGCAGGGCCTGTTAGTGCTGAGTCAATATCCTGCATACGAATGGCATGAAAGCTATTCAGCGCTAGCATCATCTGACGGTGCTGTGTTGCCAATTGCAACACGTGGCTGGTCACTAATAGCTGCGATAACTTATCAGGCTCTTTATGAGCGCCGCAAATTTGTATGAGGTCAATTTTTTCAGCCGCGCTTAAATGGCTTATTGTGCTTAGCTTTGTGGCTTGCTGAGCGAAGAGAGTCGCAAATTGAGTATGGGTTTTTGGTACCTTAGCGGCGTTGCCTATATCATTGATACCTTTTATATTGGCTACTTTATTTACGTTTTCATTTGTATGTTCTGAGGTAAATAAAAATGAATTAAGGCTACTCATTAATAGCGCCCAACGTTGTGACAAGTTCAATTTCATTTGCCCTGCGAAATATAGCGCCGTCTGTACCGTTTCACGTATCTGAGTATTAGTCCAAGCTTCATGTAATGGCGCAAAATATTCTATGAGCGCACCAATCTCAAACAGTTGTTGCCAGTATACCTGCGGCGATAGCTGCATGGTTGCACGGCTAGATTCTTGCCAAATACGCTCTGCACTTAAATGCGCAAGCTCTCCAGAGTCGACCAATTGGCGCATCAAAGTCAAAGTTTCATCAGCAATGATAAAACCTAGGTCATAATAACGGCTATAGAATCGAGCGGTTCGAAGCACTCGTAGAGGGTCTTCGCTAAATGCACCTGATACATGACGCAAAATTTTGCTTTCTATATCAGCCATGCCACCATAATAGTCAATGACGTCACCGTTGATAGGCGTATCATCAGTTAAGCTGGTGACTTCTATCGCCATGGCATTAATCGTCAAGTCTCGACGTTGTAGATC
>NZ_DKHR01000043.1:0-28333 GCF_002453835.1 Psychrobacter sp. UBA6739 | reverse complement strand
AGCCTTCTTTGCGTTCAGTGCGTGCCAGTGCGTATTCTTCATGGCTATTAGGATGCAAAAATACAGGGAAATCTGCACCCACTTGCTGGAATTCTGCATCAAGCATTTCTGCAACAGTTGCACCAACGACGACAAAATCTTTATCTTTAATAGGACGTGCTAACAGTTGATCGCGTACCGCGCCGCCGACAAGGTAAATTTGCATGAATGCCTCTATCTTTTATTTTTATTGAGCCAGTGATGACTGTTACTGAATAAGGCTACGTTGCGTCTTAGCCAATGTATAACAAGCAAAAAAAACCAGTCAACGCTATTTAATATCATTGACTGGTTTTAGTATAGCAGACGGTCTCTATAAATGAATAACAGAGACCATCTCGATAACACATACTACTAGGTAGCGCAGGATATATTACTGATTTTCGCTCGCCAAATCTTGAGCTTCAGTAACGGAAAGAGCAGTCATATTGACGATACCACGTGCAGTTGCTGATGGTGTGAGAATATGTACCGGTTTGCTAGTACCTAATAAAATAGGACCAATAGAGGCGCTACCAGTTGCTGTCTTGAGTAGGTTAAAGGCAATATTTGAGGCGTCAAGTGTTGGCAAGATGAGCAGATTTGCAGCACCTTTCAACGGACTTGATGGCATGTTGTTTAAACGAATATGTTCATTCAACGCGGCGTCACCTTGCATCTCGCCGTCGAATTCAAAGTCTACATTCATATCTGTCAGCAGTTCATAGACCTTGCGCATTTTTACAGCACTGGTGCGATTTGAAGCGCCAAAGTTAGAGTGAGAAACTAGTGCGACACGTGGTGTAATGCCAAAGCGACGTAACTGATCAACCGCCAAGACAGTCATTTCAGCCAATTGTTCAGCCGTTGGATCTTCGTGGATATAAGTATCGGCGATGAAAATATTACGATCTTGCATGAGTACCGCATTCATAGCATAGAAGTCATTCACACCTTCTTTTTTGCCAATAACGCTTTGTACATATTTTAAGTGCAACTGATAATGGCTAAACGTACCACATACCATACCATCTGCAGCGCCATTTTCGACCAATAGTGAGCCAATCAATGTGGTCTTACGACGAACATCACGGCGAGCAAGTTCAATACTCACACCAAGACGTTTGTTCTTCTCGTAGTAACCCTGCCAGTAGTCTTTATAACGAGGATCGTCATCGATATTGACGATAGAGATGTTCACACCATCTTTTAGACGTAACCCTAGTTTTTCGATATTGGCTTCGATGACTGAAGGACGACCAATTAAAATAGGTTGGGCTAGCTTTTCATCAACGACCACTTGCACAGCAAGTAAGATATTATTGTCTTCACCTTCACAGTAAACGATGCGTTTTGGATCGGCTTTAGCGCGAGCAAAGATTGGTTTCATCACGAATGCAGAGTTATAGACAAACTCAGACAGACGCTGACGATAAGCTTGCATATCAGCGATAGGTAAGGTTGCAACGCCTGAGTCCATCGCAGCTTGAGCGACCGCAGACGCGATCTCGATGATTAGGTTTGGCTCTAAAGGTCCTGGAATCAAGTAATCACGACCGAAACTTTGCATTTTTTCAATGTTTCTAGCGCTGGTGGTCGGCGTTGCTTCAACGTGTGCCATCGCAGCGATAGCTCTTACACAAGCAACTTTCATCTCTTCGTTAACAGTCGTGGCACCAACATCTAATGCGCCGCGGAAGATATAAGGGAAGCATAAAGCGTTGTTTACTTGGTTTGGATAGTCTGAGCGACCCGTTGCCATGATGACATCTGGACGTACGGCGTGCGCCAATTCTGGCATGATCTCAGGCGTTGGGTTAGCAAGTGCAAAGACGATAGGGTCTTTTGCCATACGGCGAACCATATCTTCAGATAACGTACCAGGCATCGATAGACCAAGGAACATATCGACATCATCCATCACTTCGTCGATAGTGGTCGCAGTCGTCTCACGCGCATAGCGCTGTTTGGTTTCGTCAAGATTTTCACGGATAGTCGTAATGATACCGCGTGAATCTGAAACAAAGATATTATTTTTGTTTACACCAAGTGCGCAAATAATATCTAAACAAGAAATGGCGGCGGCACCGGCACCTGAACAGACGATTTTAATCTCTTCGATTTTTTTGCCAGTAATCAATAGCGCGTTGAGCATCGCTGCTGCAACAATGATTGAAGTACCATGTTGGTCATCATGAAATACTGGAATGTTCATGCGCTTACGTAATTCGCGCTCAATTTTGAAACATTCTGGTGCTTTGATGTCTTCTAGATTGATGCCACCGAAAGTAGGCTCAAGAGAAGCAACGGCTTCGATGAATTTATCTGGATCATTTTGCGCAATTTCAATATCAAAAACGTCGATACCTGCGAATTTTTTGAATAAAACCCCTTTACCTTCCATTACAGGCTTCGATGCCAATGGCCCGATATTACCTAGACCCAGTACCGCTGTACCGTTGGTGATAACACCAACCAAGTTGCTACGGGCGGTATATTTAGCCGCTAACGTCGGATCTCTTTGAATCTCAAGACAAGGAACTGCCACACCTGGTGAATAGGCAAGTGCTAAGTCACGTTGGTTTGCCAACTGCTTAATAGGGGTGACAGAGATTTTACCTGGACGTGGGAACTCATGATAATGTAAGGCAGCTTGTTCAAACTGCTCTTTTTCTGTACTAAGGTTATCCGTATTCAAAGTGGTATCGTCATTCATAATAATTGCCATGGTTAGAATAAATTGGAATAAAGTAAATGGAGATAAAAATAACGTTTTACCCTCAAAAAATCATGGAATAATAATCCTCTAAGGGCAACGTGACGCTAAACAGTTAATAATTTAAAGTGTCAGGATTAGCGATTAAGCATTGAGCCAAAAAAGTAATCTAGTGGAATAGTTATTCTAGCACTATTGCCAATTCACTGCCTAGTCAGCTGCCGTGAACGGCAAGAATAATATAGTAAAATGATATTCATTATTTAGCCAATTAATAATGCCAAAAAATAGGGTTAAATATCAACCTTAATCTTATAATGTTTCAAAATATTACAGAATAGCAGTTTAATAACATATCATTAAGACGAGCAACTAATCGGCATTTGCGGCGCATGTGGGGTAGGCGGCATCGTGTCGAGAAGGGTAGCGATTGCTTGTACCTGATAAGGGTTAGCCAGTAAATCGAATACTCGATTCACTTCTTCGAACTGTCCTTGTTCTGCTGCCGTAATGGCACGCTGCGCCATACTATTACGCAGTACATAAACAGGATTATTGTGCTGCATATCATCGATAGCTTGCTCAAGTGGCAGCTGCTGTATTTGCGCCATATAACGAGTCGACCAATCTTGCCAGACTTGCTGGGCATCATCGCTAAGCTCATTCGTCATGGTTGACAATAGCTGCTCTTCATAATGGTGCCCATTCGGCGCGACCAAACCGAGTAGCGCACGGAAGCTATTGGTATAGTCTAGCAAGTTGTCTTCTAGTAAGGTTAGCCATTCAAAAGCCAAGGTTAAGCTCTCTTTTGCATGCGTCAGCCCAAGCTTGAGGCACAGTCCTTGCTGATAGTGCTGCATAAAGGTTGGCTCATAAGGCGCTAGACAGTCTGCTAACGCCTCACGTGTTACGCCCTCTAAGCGCATAAAATGTGGCAGCCAAGCATTGAGATTCCAGTGACCGATAGCTGGCTGGTTTTGATAAGCGTAGCGACCAGTATGATCAGAGTGGTTGTTGATCCAAGCAGGGTTGAAGCGCTCCATAAAACCAAATGGACCAAAGTCTAAGGTGCTACCAGTGATAGAGAGGTTGTCAGTATTCATCACGCCATGCGCAAAGCCAATCAGTTGCCAGTCAGCAATCATTCGTGCGGTTCGCTCAACCACCGTGGTTAAAAATGTCAGTATGGGAGCGTCACTATCACGGCACTCTGGATAATAAGTGTCGATCATATAATCAGTGAACTCAGCGAGTAAATCAGGAGCAAAGCTGGCAATCCACTCGATATGACCTAAGCGAATGTGACTATCAGCCACGCGCATCAATGCCGCACCTGCTTCCATGCGCTCACGGCGCACCCTCGTATTGGAGACAACAAATCCCAAAGCATTAGAGGAAGGAACACCTAATTGTGTAAGGGCATGACCACATAAATACTCGCGAATAGTACTGCGCAAGACAGCGCGACCATCACCCATCCGCGAGTAAGGCGTCAGACCAATGCCCTTAAGGTGCAAGTCTTGCAATTGATTATTGTGATCGAGCACTTGTGCCATTAGCAAGCCGCGCCCATCACCCAATTGGCCTGCCCATTGTCCAAATTGGTGACCCGCATAAACCATGGCCAATGGCTTAAAATCCGCTGGCACGTATTGACCACCGAGTATCTCTACCCAATGTGTCATTAAATCTTCATCATTTGTCCAGCCTAACTGCTGCGCAACTTGCATGTTGAAGTGTCCAGCACGTGGATTGTCCAGCGGCGTTGGCGGTTGCTCATGATAAAGGCGAGTGTCTAGATTGACATAGGTATTTTGATAGCGCATACAAGCCGTTCCTGCTTTTGAAATATAAGTAAAGTGTAGGGGCGATAAAAGCACTATAGCATAGCCTTGATATTACATCGTTTCACTCTGTCCATCTCTTGTAATAGCGCACCCAAAAACCATTAGTAATATTGAATGCATTTAGCCTATCAAACAAAGATATTGCTTCCACCTATCTTTTTTATTTTCATAAATCAATGTTCGACACGATCTATAAAAGATGAGCAAAAAAATCCCTCTATCTGCTACAAATAGAGGGAAGGAGAAGCTTTACAATTATTGTTCATCACAAAGGTAATAAAATACAGCTAAATAATCAGCAATTATGCCGCTTTTTTACTGATACCAATCGAGCGAAACGCGGTTTTTAAATTGCTATTATGCTCAAGAATTTTTTGTTCAATCTTAGCATAGTCGTGCTTTAGCTCATCTTCCACTTCATGCAAGCGATCGGCATATTCTGTCTTTTTCAGCTCAATCGTTTTGGCTTTGAGCGCTTGCCATTCTTCAACAGTCTGCATAAAGGCATCATATTCAAACTTAATACGATCTTGGAAGCTTTTCATGGCATGAGGAAGATCAAGACCGCCCACTGCTGCCGTATCAATCTGCTGCTGTGCCGCTTTAAATTGCATTTGTACTTCTGCATGCTTGATAGTGGTGTCATCAACGGTACGTAGCTCACTGGTTAAGCCCAGCTTTGATAGGCCAGCAATCAACCATTTAGTAGGATCATACTGCCACCATTTTACGCCGTTACGATAGTCGTATTGGAAGAAGTGATGGTAGTTATGATAACCCTCACCCCACGTAAAGATAGCTAAGAAGAAGTTATCGCGAGCAGTATTGGTATCCGTATAAGGACGCGTGCCAAACATATGACATAGCGAGTTAATAAAGAAGGTAAAGTGGTGCGTCAGTACTAGACGTAGTAAGCCTACGATGACCAAAGTACCCCAAACATCACCCAATAACCAACCGATCGCAGCGACCACACCGATGTTTAATGCCGCAACCCATAAACCGTAATATTTATGCTGAATCTGTAAGGTTCTATCTTTGGTTAGGTCAGGGATATTTTTATAGTCAAATTTACCGCTAGGATAATTGCGTAGCATCCAGCCCATATGACTAAAGAAAAAGCCACGCTTTGCTGAGTACGGGTCTTCTAAGCGGTCATCGACATGACGATGATGCGTACGGTGACCAGAAACCCAATCAAATGCTGAACCTTGTACGGCAAAGGTGGAACCTAGCAATAAAAAGTTTTTGACGATTGGATGCGCTTTATAAGCACGATGCGATAGCAGGCGATGATAACCAGCGGTAATACTAATGCCTGTCCATACCATAAAGGCACCAAATACGCCCCAAACTGGCGCGCTAACATCATGAGTAAACAAATACCATGGTGTAATGATCGCAGCAGCAATAGGTGTGGCTACCAAGATAGTCGCTGGAATCCAGTTGATCGGCGCTTTTGTAAACTCAAACTCGCGCATATCAATGCTGTCTTTTTTAGTAGAGACATCTTGCTCTCCCGCAGCATGGGCGTAGTTGCGTTTGGCAACAGGCTGCTCATTAAGCGAGCTTGCAGTTTTACTCTCGTCAAAACGTGTCTTAAAACGTGTGGCTTGAGTGCTGGCGGCTTTGATAAGCGTATCACCAGATTTGATAGCGAAACGTAAGCCTTTAAGCGGTAAGCCAAGTGCTTTTTTTGCAATCATATAATATCCCTAGCGGTATTAATTTAAGCCTATATGATACCTTAAAAAATCAATAAAGTGAACAGTTATACACTGTAAAAATATTGCTAAATAACAATAACTTGTATTGATTATGGAATGTATTAACGAAAATAATGGATGACTTATCAGGCATTGAGGAGAAGTGTAAGTAACACCGTAGATATGTAGATGATTTTAAATAAATCAAATAAAGGCGATGCTTATTAACCCAGCAGTAAATGACTTGGATAATCAGTGATGATAACGTCAGCTTGCCATGCGATCAGCTGTTTAATCGTGTCAATATCATTGACCGTCCACGCACTCACTGGCAAGCCATGACAGTGGCTATGTTTAATGACTGCTCGACTAATCAGCGGATAGTGGATACCTAGCTGAATACAGCCAAGTTGCAAGGCGGTATTCGGTGCAGTCATTAAGACTTCAGGTGTGCGAATGAGCAAGCCGCGAGAGATATGCTTTAGTAATGGATGACGTTGTAAGCGAACATGTAGCTCTACATCGAAACTGGTCAGCACAATGGGTAGTTTGGCAAGTGGGCTATCGATGAGGTTGTGTGTCAATGCTTTTACCAATTTAGCATAATCAGTACGGTCATGCGTTTTAATCTCCAGTTCAATATCAGTAAAGCCCTTTAGCAACGGCACTACCTGCCCTAATGTCATAATCTGATGACCAAACTGCGAATGGCGTTGAATCTCAGCAAGATTTAACTGATCAACACGTGCTTGCTGACCACACATGCGTTGCAGCGTGTCATCATGGAACACGATTAAATGACCATCCGCACTCAGTTGTACATCAAACTCAACCCCTGCTAAACCCTGAGTGTTGAGACGTTGAGCGTACTCAAAGCCTGAAAAGGTATTTTCTAATGCTTCGCCACGCGCACCGCGATGACCCAATAAAAGCGTGTTTTCGAAATTTATCATAATTTATATGGTTGGTTAGTGATACGCGCAATCATATAGTGCTAAAACAACAGCGTCTAATAAAATTTGCTCGATAAAGCAATATTACTATGTGGTTCCTTTTATCCAAAAACTTTATAGAGATGAGCTGAGCGAAATCTTAGAATAGGTTTACTGTCTGTCAAACATTCAACAGACCTAGTTAATCGCGGTAGTCTAAAAGCGTATTTATAACGAATTCATAAGTATGTATTTGTTATGTTTTTGCAACTAAATACAGGTTTTACCTATAATGAGGGGCGTTATTTGTATATCCATGGGCTACACTAATGAACATTTTATTTAAACACCGTATAATAATCTGGTTTTCAAACCTAGGGCAGCTAGGGTTGCGGTTTGAACATCAATCACTGTCCATCAGTGGCGGTACGTATTAGTAAATTGGGAGCAAAAGAAATATGAGCGTAGCAAATAAAAACGTGAGCAAGTGGTATAAAGTGGCTGGTATTGGCATGGTATGTGGTTTAGCGCTTGCTGGCTGTGATCGCTCAGAGAAGGAAGATACCACCGAGACGGCAGAGCTCACAGAGCAAGAGTCTGCGTCTACTGAAAACACCGCAGCTACTGCGGTAAGCTGTGATGACCCAATGGTACAAGATCGTCTCAAAACGGCTCTAAAAAACACGCTCAATCAACAAGCACAAACGCTGGCTGCCAACTACGCAAATGATGCAGAGATCAGTCTCGCTAGCGGCGCTATCACTAATAAAACCAACGGCATTGTGATTGATGTACAAAATGCTGCAGTCTTACAAGCAGCCAATGACAATGGTATGACGACTTGTCAGGCAAGTGTGAGCATGACGTTGCCAAGCGAAGATTTGTATCAAGCCAGTCAAGTACAAGCAGCCAACAATCTGCCGAGCCTACAATCACGCTTAGCGCAAAATAACATCCGTATCAATAACAACATGTTGGTTGATGATGCCTTTACCTATGTCGTTGGTACTCAAGGCGGTCAAGTACGCACACGTATTGCTGGGCAGCCAGCATTGATTACTGTGGTCGCCGATGTGATGGCAGGTTCTGTATTTAAATCAGCGATGGATGAGCAGCGTGCCCAACGTAGCGCAGAGCGCCGTGCAGCACAAAACGATGACAGTCAGTCAGCACCCGTTCGTCAGCCTCAAGTAGTCAAGCCAGTTGAGCCGATTCGTCCTACTCAGCCTGCCACGCCGCCGACTATCAACAATCCAAGCAGTAGTAATACGGATAGCAGCGCGTCAGCCACTCCTGAGGTCAAAACCCCAGCCACACCAGCCGTACCGAAATCAGTACCTAAAGATGAAAGTATCGATATGGTCATTATTGAAGATGACAGCGCTACTTACTAATTAGTAAGATTTAAGCTGTTCTCAAACAATATTGTCGTGACTGAATAGTATTAATCAGTCAGTAAAAAGCCCGCAGTGTTAAGGTTGCGGGCTTTTTTATATTTTATGCTAAACCTTAATTCTAGGGTCTGCTTTTAGCGTTTTAGTCCACTGAAGTAGTCCTGCGCAATTATTTTTTATCAGCGAATTTTTGTAATACCTGACTGTCCCATAAGACTTCAGAGACTTTATTGGGATCTGTACAAAAGCGAGCAGCGACAAACAACCAATCCGATAAGCGATTGATAAAGCTCACGGCCGTACTGCGAACCGCTTGTGGACGCTCTTGCTGTAATAGCACTGCTTGGCGCTCTGCACGGCGACAGATCGTACGTGCAACGTGTAGTTGGCTGACCAATACCGAACCTGTGGGCAAGATAAAATCTTTTAGCGGCGGCAAGGTCGTATTCATCACATCAATTTGCTGTTCTAACCATGTAATGTGAGTGGCATTGACGCCTTCATATTCTGGCATAGCCAGCTCACCACCGATATTAAACAATAAATGCTGAATGATGACTAACGCTTGAGAAAATTCCTTCTCTATAGACTGTCCTTTATTATGCTGTAACTGAGCACGTACCAGACCAATGTGTGAGTTAAGCTCGTCGATATCACCCATTACGCTAAATAGATTGTCTGCTTTGCTGACGCGGCTGCCGTCTGCCATGCCAGTGCTACCGTCATCTCCAGTACGCGTATATATTTTGCTTAAACGATTGCCCATATCTAAATCCTTAACAGTTTTTATGATTGAATGATGTTAGTTGCGGGCTCATTGTAGTATTTTATGGCTGTTTTCGCTAAGATAATGGGTTAGGTTTTATGTTGCCGCTGTTTTTACAGTTATAGCGACCATAGTCAGTGCTGTTTAATATCCAAACATTGATTATATTTTTGTTTTTATTTTATCTATTTCATTTATATTAAAAGGCTTTTTAACCATGACCACACCACTTGCCGATGCGATGTCTCAGCTTGCTATTCATGACTCACTGACTGGCGGAAAACGTCAGTTTGTACCACTCAAATCAGGGCAAGTAGGCATGTATGTGTGCGGTATGACCGTTTATGATTATTGTCATATTGGGCATGCGCGGGTGATGGTTGGTTTTGACATGGTAGTGCGCTGGTTGGCTCAGTTAGGCTATGACGTTAATTATGTGCGCAATATCACCGATATTGATGACAAAATCATCACTCGTGCCGCTGAGAACGGCGAAGAGATTGGTATGTTAACGCAGCGTTTTATTGAAGCCATGCACGAAGATGCAACCGCTCTTGGTTGCGAGATGCCAGACGCTGAGCCGCGCGCGACTGATCATATCGATGATATGCAGCAAATGATTGAGACCTTGGTCGCAGGCGACTATGCGTACGCAGGCGACAATGGTGATGTCTACTATGCCGTCGATAATTTTGCAGATTATGGTAAATTGTCTAAGCGTAATCTCGATGAGATGCAAGCAGGTTCACGTGTCGATGTCGAAAATGATAAGCGCAATCCGTTTGATTTTGTCTTATGGAAGGCAGCAAAACCCAATGAGCCACAATGGGCGTCACCATGGGGTCAAGGGCGTCCAGGTTGGCATATCGAATGTTCAGCGATGTCGACTAAGTGCTTAGGTAATACCTTTGATATTCATGGGGGTGGTCATGACTTGCAATTTCCGCATCACGAAAACGAGATAGCGCAGTCTGAAGCCGCGACTGGCTGTGAATACGCGCGTAACTGGATGCATGTCGGTTTCATTAATGTCGATGGCGAAAAAATGTCCAAGTCGTTGGGTAACTTTTTTACCATTCGTGACGTGATGGCAAGATATCTACCTGAAACGGTGCGCTTTTTCTTATTATCAAGCCATTATCGCAGCCAAGTCAATTTTTCTGATAACGCATTGGACGAAGCACATAATAGCCTAAGCAGATTATATAATGTGTTAAAATTGGCCGAACAACAAAAAGGGCAGACGCTTGTAGTCAGTGATACGCTGATAAATGATGTTTATAGCAGCAGTGCTGGACAAGACTTTATCAAAGCCATGAACGATGATTTTAATAGTTCAACGGCGATCAGTGTACTGTTTGGGCTGGCGCGTGATATTAATAAAGCTATTAAAGCCGAAGAGGTAGACACTGCATGGCAATTAGCAGAGCAGCTCAAAGCGTTGGCACAGGTACTCAATATTTTACAGCAGCCAGTTCAACAGTTTTTGCAAGCAGTGATTGGTGAACAGGCGGATGATGGTTTAACCGATGACACTATCGATAATTTAATCATTGAGCGTGCGGATGCCAAAACCAATAAAAACTTTGCGCGTGCTGATGAGATACGTGAGCAGCTAAAAGATGCTGGTATTGAGCTTGAAGACAGCCGTGCTGGCACGACATGGCGCCGCGCTTAAGGCAATCATGTTACAGAACACTCATATAGATAGTCATAAACTAAGTCAGCTTTGAGCTGGCTTTTTTTATAGGCTAAACTAGGGTATATCATCATTCTAAAAATGGTGCTAAGAACAAGATAAATTGCAGTCAAACCATAAAGATGAAGCTAAATTGGCTATGTAATCTATGTAAGAATAAGCTTTGTAGGCAAACTTCAAGAGATGCAAACATCAAGTGAATTAATGGCTTTTAAAATATGAATATTCTCAAAAAGAGCATTGTTGGCGGTCATTGTATAGCAACTGATACCGACGGTGACTACTATCCTAACGGCCAACGTTGGAATGTGCGCGCCAGTACTTTGTCATTACTATTAGTTTTTTTTATAGTCAGCATGAGTGCTGTGTTTGCATCCGCTAATGCCGCAAGCACTAGTGATATGCAAAGCGATAGCGAACAAGTTGATGATGAGCAGTCCAGCTCGTCATCGACTTCAGTCAGCAAGCCCGATAATCTGGCTGAATATGCCACTCAGAAAATCAATACAATTAAAGACGAAAGCCTCAGTATCTCTGGCGTTGCAGAAGAAATATTTGATCCTACCGAGCGTAATGCAGTAGAGCAAGCGGGTAATTTGCAGGGCGATTCTGGACTGACGGGTGAATACAATGAAAGTTATTATTTGCTAGACAAGCTCAATGTAGGCTTGCCGCCATTGTCTGAACTGCCAAATTTAACCACGCCACTAGCGACTTTAGAGTTTTTTCAGTCAGCGGTCATGAAGCAACAATACGACTTGGCTGCTTATGCACTCAACATTAATTTAATCGATCAGAAAATTCAGCGTAACCACGCGCTTGAGTTATCAAAACGGTTGGATTTTTTGTTAACGGAAAAAGAGCTTTATGTTTTTGATGATCTGCCAGATCGCCCAGATGGTTTAATCGAGCCACCACTTGGCAATACCAGTAGTATCATGGGTATCCCTAGACGTTCGATTCAGCTAGGTTATATCGACTATCGTGAGCGCCGTGTTCCCATCTATTTGCAACGAGTACGGGTTGGTGAGGCTGCGCCTATTTGGGTATTTTCTGCACAGACCGTTGATAATATTGACAATCTCTATGAACAATATCATCCAGCGGAATTTGAGCGTTATTTACCTGGATGGTTAAAACTTAAGATTTTCAGTATCGCACTATGGGAGTTTTTGGCATTAGCACTGTTTTTCTTAGTGACCATGGGAGTAGGGTGGTTACTCAGTAAAGGCACGGAAAAAATCATCAGCCGTTATATCGACGATGAAAAATACAGCAATTATGTTGGTAGTACTAATGGCGTGGCAGATTTGGTTAATAAGCTGACCGTGCCGTTGACTTTTACCATCAGTTTTTTGCTCGTCTTTACTTTAGTGTCAGGCGGCTTTCCTTATTTGGATGCGGTAGCTTCATCGACTCGTCCGCTTATCTGGATTGGGCTAGTATTTAGCACCTTATGGCTTGGCATTCGCGTTATTAACTTTTTTGCTAATCGCTATCAAAGCCTACAAATTGAAAATCTGGCTGAAGAGCACTTTGATAAAGAGCGCCGTCGCCGTACTTATGTATCGATATTTCGCCGCGTCTTTATTTTTGTCATGATTTTGGGCAGTATTTGGATTGGTCTCAGTGAATTTGCCAACATGGAAGGTCTTGGCAAAACGCTATTGACCTCGGCTGGTATCGCAGGCGTGGTCATCGGAATTGCCGCGCAGCCGATACTGGGTAACATCATTGCTGGGGTACAGGTGGCCGTGACCCAGCCGGTACGGATTGGCGACAGTGTGATAATGGATGGCAACTTTAGTACCGTTGAAGACCTGCGTTATACGTATGCGGTACTCAAAACATGGGATGAACGTCGATTGATCGTGCCGATGCGCGAACTGATCACCGAAATGGTAGAAAACTGGTCACATACCGAAGTACATCAGACTTGCCCTGTGTTTTTATATGTCGATTATGGCGCAGATATTGAAGCCATTCGCCAGCAATTTATATCGGCGGTTAAAGATAATAAGCTTTGGGACAACAAAACTGAGCCTGAAATGTTTGTCATTGAGGTGACTGCCAACATTATTCACCTGCGCGGCGCTGTTTCAGCGGTAGGTCCCATAGAAGCATGGACACTGGCCTGTGAGATACGTGAGCAGATGTTGAATTACTTATATAGCAAACAAAAAGCTTATCTGCCTGCTGAACGTTTAATATTGAAGGGTTAAGACCAGTAACCGACGATTGAGTATGTTTTCTATGCTTTTAAATAGCTGAGCTTTACAGACGTCGATATCGATAGACAAGCGCTAGCAAAATAAGCTGACAAATATAGCATGCGATTTGTCTGATTATTTGTTATAATATGGCGTTATTTTTAAGGGATAAATGAGCGATTAAGAGTAGGGGCGCGCTATATTTGTGCAAACTTATTAGCATCAATCAATTGCAATTTTCGAGTGTCTCTGTTTGTTTAATCACAAACACCGGCTGGCTCATTGCTGATTATCTAAAACTTTGTGATACAAGGTCTTTAATTTTAAGACTTTAGCTTCATAAAGTCATATCGGTGATTTTGGTTGATTGTCTTAATGCCAAAAATATCCCACCCATCAAAATAACCACCACTAGGGGTCTGTATGTTGCGAATTGTCGATGAAGCCTTAACCTTTGATGACGTTTTATTGTTGCCAGCTTATTCTGAAGTCTTGCCAAAAACTGCCGATCTGACCACTCGTTTGACCAAAAACATCACGCTGAATTTACCGCTGATTTCTGCCGCGATGGATACCGTGACCGAATCTGAAATGGCCATTACGATGGCACAGCTAGGCGGTATGGGTATCTTGCACAAGAGCATGGATATCGCCAAGCAAGCAACACAAGTACGCCGCGTCAAAAAATTTGAAGCAGGTACGGTTGTAGATCCGATTACTGTGCATCCAGAGATGACGATTGGTGATCTGCTACAGCTGACGCAAGACAATAATATCTCAGGCGTACCTGTGGTAGAAAGAGGCACTGATAATGTCGTGGGTATTGTGACTCACAGAGATTGGCGCTTTGAAACCAATCTGTCTTTGCCAGTTAGTAAAATCATGACGCCAAAAGATCAGTTGGTGACAGTACATGAAGGTGAAAGCAACGAAAACATCAAGCGTCTGCTACATGAACACCGTATTGAAAAAGTCATCGTTATCGACGATCATTTCCGCTTACGTGGTTTGATTACGGTTAATGATTTTGCAAAAGCTGAAAACAATCCAAATGCTTGTAAGGATGAGCAAGGTCGTCTGCGTGTTGGTGCTGCTGTTGGTACTGGTGCAGATACCCAAGCGCGTGTTGAAGCATTAATCGCTGCTGACGTCGATATCATCGTGGTTGATACCGCACACGGTCATTCAAAAGGCGTGATTGATAAGGTGTCTTGGATTAAAAAGCACTATCCACACGTACAAGTCATCGGTGGCAATATCGCAACAGGGGATGCTGCACTTGCACTACGTGATGCAGGCGCTGATGCGGTAAAAGTCGGTATTGGCCCTGGTTCTATCTGTACTACGCGTATCATCGCTGGTATCGGTGTGCCGCAAATCTCAGCCATCGATAACGTCGCTAGCGCATTAAAAGACAGTATTCCACTGATTGCAGATGGTGGTATTCGCTATTCAGGTGATATGGCAAAAGCCATCGCTGCTGGTGCTTCGTGCATCATGGTAGGCTCATTGATGGCTGGTACTGAAGAAGCGCCAGGTGAAGTTGAGCTGTTCCAAGGTCGTTACTACAAAGCTTACCGCGGTATGGGTAGCCTTGGTGCGATGTCAGGCTCAAACGGTTCATCAGATCGTTACTTCCAAGATGCTAAAGATGGCGTAGAGAAATTAGTACCAGAAGGTATCGAAGGCCGAGTTCCTTATAAAGGTCCAGTTGCTGGTATTGTTAATCAGTTGGTTGGCGGTTTGCGCTCATCAATGGGTTATACTGGCTCTGCGACCATCGAAGATATGCGTACCAATCCGCAATTCATTAAGGTGACATCGGCGGGTATGAAAGAGTCGCATGTCCATGATGTTCAAATCACTAAAGAAGCACCGAACTATCGTGTGAATTAAAAGATGTTCTATAATCCTGCATTACGTCAACGATAGCTATTTTGCAGGGCTGCAGTGACCTTAAGATACAAACAGCCAACAATGCCTTGTTATTGTTGGCTGTTTTTTTTGTAAAATACACAAGCGGATTATAATAATAACTACTTAGACTGTTTATACGTTATTGTTTGCGTATTCGTCTGGTTTTCACTCTTAGATTTGGGAGCATACATAATGAGCTACTTTGGCACCGATGGTATTCGCGGAAAATTCGGTGAGTCGCCGATTACCCCTGATTTTATTTTAAAACTGGGCTATGTGACGGGACGTGTGCTGATAGAGAATAATGACAACCCTGCTCGCAAGCCAAGCGTGGTCATCGGTAAGGATACGCGGCTGTCAGGTTATGTGATTGAAGGCGCATTGCAAGCGGGGTTTAATGCCGCTGGTGTTGATGTGCATATGCTTGGACCATTACCCACACCAGCGATTGCGCATTTGACCCGTAGTTTTAATGCAGATGCTGGGGTAGTTATTTCAGCGTCGCACAATCCTTACTATGATAATGGTATCAAACTGTTTTCAGGAGATGGCAAAAAGCTGACTGATGAGATGCAAAACTCCATTAATGATAAGCTAAAAGCGATTATGAGTGCCTCTGAGGCGGACAATAATGTGATCATGCCTATTCTTGATCCAGCACAATTGGGGAAAAATAATCGAATCAATGATGCCAAAGGTCGCTATATCGAATTCTGTAAAGGCAGTTTTCCCTATCAGTACGACTTGAGTCATCTGACTGTCGTTGTAGATTGTGCCAATGGTGCAGGCTATAGCGTGGCACCAAGAGTCATGCGTGAGTTGGGTGCCAATGTGATTGCTATTAACAATACGCCTGATGGCGTCAATATCAATGCCGACTGCGGCTCTACCCATCCTGAAGGCTTACAGAAAGCAGTGATTGAGCACGAGGCAGATGTTGGTATCGCACTAGACGGTGATGGTGATCGTATTGTGATGGTTGATGAGGCTGGTAATCTGGTTGACGGCGATGGCATTTTATACGTACTTGCTACCCAAGGTCAGACTAAGGCGAAAGGTGTGGTTGGTACGCTGATGAGTAACATGGGCTTAGAGCTGGCACTCAAAGCAGCAGATATTAAATTTACGCGTGCGAAAGTAGGCGATCGTTATGTGATGCATGAGCTTGAAGCGAATGGCTGGATACTGGGTGGCGAACCATCGGGTCATATTCTATGTTTGGATAAGAGTCGTACGGGCGATGCCATTATCGCCGGCTTGCAAGTGCTTGCGGTGATGGAAGCACGTGGTAAAGCGCTCAGTGATTTGACCGAAGGCTTTGAAAAATTGCCACAGAAACTGGTCAATGTACGCTTAAGTAAAATGCAAGATCCGTTTGAACATGAAGAGCTGGTTGCTGCTTTTGCAAAAGCACAGGCTACTTTAGAGGGTCGTGGTCGTCTGCTCATTCGACAGTCAGGTACAGAGCCTATGATACGTGTGATGATTGAGTCGGATGATGAAATAGAATGTGATGTATTGGCAAATGATTTGGCTGACCATATCAAAGCAATATTGGGTTAAAGTCATAATATAGTTATATTAAAATAAGGAATATTTTATGAGCATGGATTTTACCGATCAGCGTTTGTCATACGAAAAAGGTGAGCTTGATCAACAGTCCGTCCCAGACTCTCCATTTGAGCTACTAAAAGAATGGATGAATGAGGCAATAGCACAAAAGGTGCAAGAGCCTTATGCGATGAGCTTGGCGACGTGCGGTGCTGATAATAAACCTAGCGTGCGCATCGTACTTATGCGTGAGATTACTGAAAATGGTGTGGTGTTTTATACCAACTATGAAAGCGCTAAAGGTCAAGATATTGCCGAAAACCCGAATGTCGAAGCGCTATTCTTTTGGCACGAGCTGGAGCGTCAAGTACGTATTAGTGGCAGCATTGCTAAAATCGATGCTAATAAGTCAGCTGCTTACTTTCAAAAGCGTCCTCACGACAGTCAAGTGGGTGCGTGGGTCAGTCAACCGCAAAGTGGCGAGGTTGCTGATCGTGAAGTGATGCAAGCCAAGTTTGATGAGCTGCAAAACCAGTATCCAGAAAGTAGCCAAGTGCCAACACCAGCGTTTTGGGGTGGTTACGAGATTAGCATTCATGAGATTGAGTTTTGGCAAGGTCGTGCCAATCGTATGCATGACCGTATTGTCTATACTAAAGACAATGGTGAAAGCTGGACTACCAAGCGCCTTTTGCCGTAACCCAAGCGCGCTATTCATATTTTCATAGAAGTAGAAAAGCCAATCTAGGCGTCATAGTGATTATGACATCTGGACTGGCTTTTTATTTTGCGGTTTGTCTGGAGCAATTTTAGAAAATAGCAGTGCCTATTTGTGAATGTCCAACATGCTCTAGTTCGGTTTAGTATCGACATCGACCGACACCGACATACCGGGGCGCAATTGCGCAAGCTCAGGTTGTCCTTGCTCTAAATCTATTCGTACCGGAATACGCTGAGCGATTTTAATATAGTTGCCAGTCGCAGGGTTTGCCGCGCCTGCGCTAAATTCACTGCCAGTCGCTGGCGAGATATTGCTGACATGACCTCGAAACTTAATGCCGCCTAGCGCATCCACATGAATAGTTGCAGGCTCACCGACAGTCATATTTGCCACTTGGGTTTCTTTAAAGTTGGCGATAATCCACACGCCTTTCGGCACCACATACATGAGCTGTGTGCCCGCGCTGACATATTGCCCCGCTTTGACGCTGACTTGACTCAGTTGTCCTGATTCCGGTGCTCTGATAATAGTATTGTCTAAATTAAGCTGTGCTTGCTTAGCAACTGCTTCTGCATTTTTAATATTGGCATCGAGTGATGAGCGGCTACCACTGGTTTTTTTGCTGGCTTCAAGGGCGACTTGTAAATTGGCTTCTGCTTGCTGCACGCCCGCTTGTGCTTGAGCGAGCTGAGCTTGGGCATGAGCAACTTCTGCTTTGGATACTGCGCCAATCGCATCAAGCCCTTGATAGCGCTTTACATCTTCGCGTGCACTATCAACGCTGACTTTGGCACTATATAAGTCCGCTTTACGTGCTTCGATTTGTGCCTGACTGGTGCCCGTATCTTGCGCATTGCTTGAGCGGTCGGTCATAGCGACTTCGATATTGGCTTGTGCTTGTTCGAGCTGCTGCAAAAAGGCACGGTCGTCTATCTTGACCAATAAATCACCTGCTTGTACATTTTCAAAATCTTGCACTGCCACTTCTGTGACATAGCCAGAAACTTGCGGGCTGATAATCGTTGTTTGACCTTTTACAAAGGCATTATTAGTCTGCTGAACCGTAGGCGTAAAGGGCGGTAGCTTCCATGCATAAAGAATCAAAAGGACGCCAATAATGATTAGTGCAATCAATAAGCCTAGGTTAAAGTAAGATTTCTTTTTAGGCGACCAACTTGTAGCGTCAGGAATAGGCTCTTTTGGCGGCATTGGCGTTTCATCAGTATCAGCAACTGACGTTATTACCGAGTCCTCTTTTTTCGGTACGGTCACAGTATCATCACTTTTCGATTGGTTTAGAGGCATCTCTATTGCTGCTGCATTGGATGATGTCTGATGGTTTTCAGCAGTATTTTGGGTGGCATCTTGAGCAGTGTCTTGATTATGGTCATCAAGATCATTTAATTTGTCTTCGCTCATGATGCGCTCCTAATGAGATTGATAAACATGGTGGATAACTTTTTAAAATATAGTAATTAGCATAAGAAGAAAAGGTAACAGCAACAAATCGATATGATTATCACCTGTTATTTTTTGCCCATCATTTCTGCCAATGCGGCAAGTTCTTTACTAAGTGGATTGCGTTTATGATAAAGGTAATAAAAATAAACCATCAATAAATATAGCGCGGTGATGGTGGCGCTCACGGCCATCAAAAAGAATAAATCGTCATAAGCGGCGACCGTTGCTTGACGTTGCACACCCTGTAGCATTTGGGTCATCGTAGCAGGATCAGTGGTATTCATTGAACTGACCATATCGGCATAATGCATCTGAGTACGAATGGTGGTAAATGCTTGAATACCTGCCGCGCCTGCCAAACCGCCGACAGTTTGTGAGATACCAAAAATCACCGAGAAGCTAATAATATAGGCAGGTCCGTTAGCAATGGCGCGAAACATACCTTCAAATACCATTGGTCCCATGAAGTAAACGGCAGCAAAAGCGATTATAAACTGACTGAAATAGAACATATAAGGGGCAGAGTTTAGCGACACACCCGTATCTATCCATGCACCAATCGCAATCAATGCAACCGCAAAAATCACTGGTCGGCGCAGATCCGTCGCTTTGGTGGTAAAAATGCTAATCACTAATGCCAGTATGCTAGCCACCAAGATGATGGCATAGAAAACAATCAGCTGGTCATTACCATAACCAAGGTTTGCTAATAACCCTGCGGCGCCCACACTTTGCTCAGACAGCAAAATACGCATAACGGCACCAGTAATCATAAAGGCAATAATGGTGCGACTACGCATCCAGCGCACTTGTAACATAGGGTTTTTGCGGTGCGTTTCAATCCATAAAGCAATTGAGATAGTCACGACGGCAATGATCAATGGATAGCTAAGCCAAGGCATTGTCCACCATTGAATTCTACCTTGTACTAAAAATACCGATAGGGCGGCAAGACCACTGGCAAAAAAGCCAAAACTCACCAAATCAAGTTTTTCAAAGACCTTTTCCGTGTTGCCCGGTGGTAGCTCAAGAATGTTAATAAGCCCAAAGCAAATCAGCGATAATCCCACTTGGAATAAAAATAAACCTTCAAGCTGACCATCAACGGCTAAATAAGGCGAGATAATCCGTGACAGTGGAATGCCAAACTGCACCAAGCCAAAGCCCAAAATAAGTCCGCTGATACGCCGAGCAGTTGGCATGCCTTGTAGACAATAAAAAATAGACAATACCGTCATCGCACTAGCCACCACACCACTAAAGCCACGGGCGAGCAGTTCTAAATAATAAGGCTCAATG
The DNA here is from genome assembly GCF_002453835.1 of Psychrobacter sp. UBA6739. Lineage (NCBI taxonomy): Bacteria > Pseudomonadati > Pseudomonadota > Gammaproteobacteria > Moraxellales > Moraxellaceae > Psychrobacter > Psychrobacter sp. UBA6739. The sequence goes on along the minus strand of NZ_DKHR01000043.1, from coordinate 8,096 downwards.
CTAACCCCAATCGTCGTACTGAGTAGATTGCTACTGACCAACCACTGCATACTGGTGGCTGCCAATAAAAAGAACAAGGTGATTTTGCTAAATAACGACATGCCAAATTGCTGGCGAATTTTGTACAGCAGCACCGTGACACAAGCATTGGTCATATTGTAAGCGACTGATATCCAGCCACCTTCTACTGGTGTTAAGCCCATTTCACCTTGGATTTGAGTGAGATTCGCGACCAATAGACCATTCTGAAAGCTGGCAGTTAAGCCGATAAAAATACCAATCAGTAAATAAAATACTTTACGGTGCACAGGGTGATCAGGGGTGGCAGGCGAGCCAAGCATGAATGGTCGTTCATGGGGCTTAAACTGGTATTCAGTACTCATGGATGGATAATCTGCGTAGAGGGATAAAATGGTGTATAGCCGTTGTTAAACAAGCATCGCGCTCGTCGGATAGTCATGAAAATCAAGGCGTTCAAAGTCATTTAATAAAAAGTCATTTAACAGAAAGTCATTTAACAGAAAGTCATTTAGTAGACTGATAAAACCAAAAAAGTATTCTAAACCCTGTTTTGAATATTTTATCATAATTTTTGTTGAGTATTTATCACGCATAACTCACACATTGAAAATCAAGTTAAAAGATAGATGCAGCTGTCTGTCAATGATAGACGATAAGAAACACAGTGCTATAGTCAGAGCACTTTTAAACCGCTACGGTGTTACCCACCCTAGATGTACTCAGTATACTATCTGCGGTCGGTCGCCATGTAGCGATTCTAAAATTCCTTGACTATATGTCACATAGCTACGACTCAGGTCATTTTTACCCATAAAAAACAGCTCTATAAAGAGCTGTTTTTTATACATTAGATAGTCGATAAACAGTTAGACCATGGTACTAAATAGAGTGATCATAATTCGCCTCTAAACGCATGCTGCGCTGATAGCTATCAAGACTGGCGAGTTGTAAAGCATACTGCTTAATATGCGGATAATCATCTAACGCTTCACGCTTAGCCAGCATGATTAAGTCAAAAGACAGCATAAAGTCAGCGCCGCTTAGCTTATGACCAACGATAAATGGCTTATCTGCAACTTCCTCGTTTAGATAGCTCAACAGTCTGTGTTTTTCTTGACTGATATAACCATCTAAAAACTCGTTATCGACGATACCGGCTTTTTTGGTAAATAGCTCCAGTAATAACGGCAACATGAGCGAGCTTTCAGCAAAGTTAATCCATTGCAGATAATGTCCATAGTCTGCGCTATCAGTCGTAGGACGTAAGCGCTCTGGCGCAAATCGCTCAATCAATAACTCAGTGATTGCACCCGACTCAGCATAAAGTTGACCATCCATCTCGATAACCGGAGATTTGCCGAGTGGATGTACCGCCTTTAAACTGTCTGGTGCCAAATGAGTATTAGGATCGCGTTGATGACTAATGATCTCATAAGGCACGCCCAGCTCTTCTAAAAGCCATAAAATACGTAATGAGCGAGACTGGTTGAGATGATGTAAGCGAATCATGATAGTGGCCTTTTTGCATGGTCTATTATATTGACGTTAAAAAGATATTAACCTTTCAGCTTAGTGATTAAGCGCTTGGCAGCTTCCTCTGATGACGCTGGGTTTTGTCCCGTAATCAGCAAGCCATCTTCGACCACAAATGATTCCCAATCAGCGGCTTTTTCATAGTTACCACCATTGGCTTTTAGTGCATCTTCTACTAAGAATGGCACGACATCTGTTAGACCAACGGCGTCTTCTTCTGAATTGGTAAAGCCAGTCACTTTTTTGCCTTTGACTAAATACTCACCGTCAATTTTGACATTTTTAAGAGCGGCTGGAGAATGACAAACAAAGGCGACAGGTTTGTCTTGTTTGACAAACGTCTCAATCAAATTGATCGAATTTTTATCAACTGCCAAGTCCCATAGTGGACCATGACCGCCTGGATAAAAGACTGAATCAAAATCTTCAGCGTTCATATCAGCGAGTTTTTCAGTATTGGCAAGATGCTTTTGAGCATCGCTGTCTTCTTTAAAACGCTTGGTATCTTTCGTTTGCGTGTCTTCAGTGTCACTGCTCGGATCAAGCGGTGGCTGCCCGCCAGCAGGAGAAGCAAGTGTCACATTGACGCCCGCATCGATAAAAGCGTAATAAGGCGCGGCAAACTCTTCTAGCCAAAAGCCCGTTTTTTTACCAGTATCGCCCAACTTATCATGTGAGGTTAGTACCATTAAAATATTCATAGTCGTCCTTATTTATTATTGATGTTGTTCTTAAATCATGGGTTGTTAGCAGTCATGCTTAATTGGTCATCTGTAATCAATATGAGTATTAGCAATGACTGCTAGCGGTATTCATATAACAGTATTCATGGTTGAGAGGTCATTTTCAGTGGTTGTCTTAGCAAGTTATGTTGTTAAGTCGTTATTTGCGATTCAACCAACTGATAACCATTGGTTCTGTTATTCAACCTCAGAAACTTTAACCACTGTTTTACCAAAGTTATCGCCATTTAGCATGCGAACAAAGGCATTTGGTGCATCGTCTAAGCCTTCAGCAATATATTCTTTGGTTTTAACATCACCTGACTCGACCCATTTACTCATGGTTTTTAAGAATTCTGGGAAGTGATCGCCATATTCTTCAAAAATAATAAACCCTTTGATGGTGAGACGACGGCTTAGAATGTTGCCCATTAATACGCCTAGACGATCTTTACCATCAGGCAGCTCGGTGGCGTTGTATTGCGAAACCAGACCACAGACTGGGATACGTGCATGCGCATTTAATAATGGCATAACGGCATCAAACACTTTGCCACCGACGTTTTCGTAATAGATATCGATGCCATCTGGGCACGCCGCTTTTAATTGCTCGGCAAAGTCATCAGCTTTATGGTCAATACAGACATCAAAGCCTAGCTCATTGACAGCAAAGTCACATTTTTCTTTGCCACCAGCCACACCAACGGTACGTAAGCCATATTGGTTGCCAACTTGACCTACCGTTGCACCAACGGGACCCGTTGCGGCTGCGACGACCAAAGTTTCCCCTTTTTGCGGCTTACCGATGTCGGTCAAACCCATGTAACCGGTAAAGCCGGGCATACCTAATACACCTAAACCATAAGAAGGATTTGACATGTTTTTGTCAAGCTTTAAGACGCCTTCGCCATCACTGACGCTATAGTCTTGCCAGCCTGAGTTTGAGACCACTAAGTCACCCACAGCAAATTTATCGATATTGGATTCAACGACTTGGGCAACCGTTCCACCCATCATGACATCACCCACTTCTAGCGGATCAGCATAGCTTTTTGCATCGCTCATACGTCCACGCATGTATGGATCTAATGATAAGTAAACGGTACGCAGCAGCATTTCATTGTTATTTGGCGATGGGATATCGCTGGTTACCATATCAAAGTTTTCAGCTTTTGGCTCACCTGTTGGACGGCTTGCCAATTTGATTTGACGGTTTGTTTTTTGATTTTGTTGTTTATCAAAGCTCATTATCAGATTCCTTTTCTATTTATTGATTTTAATATTTACTGGTTTTGATATTTAATGGTGAATGGAGTAGTTACTCAGTGCTGAGCAACTACTATAAATAGCATAACAATATGTGTTTCTTATTACGGTGGTGTTTTTATTAAGCAGCTTTACTACTAATAGCACGTTGCAGAATACGGCGTGACACTTCTAAATCATTGTTGCTGTGCTCGCCTAACTGAACCATGTTGTGCGCCTCAAGCTGCTTGATAATCGGGTCAATAGCTGACGCATCAAGTTCTGCATCTTCTAAACTGACAGGCAAGCCAAGGTCGCGGAAGAAGTTTTCTGTACGGACAATAGCGGCTTCAATGACAGCATCTTCGTCTTGATGGGTATCATCAAGCGTAATATTCCAGACATTATGCGCATATTGAAGTAATTTCTCTTTTTTGCTGTCTTTCAACTCACGCATTACTGAGGGTAATAAAATGGTTAGGGTGCGAGCATGATCGATGCTGTGTAACGAGGTTAGCTCATGACCGATCATATGTGTTGTCCAGTCTTGCGGTACGCCTGCACCGATTAGACCATTGAGTGCCATGGTCGCTGTCCACATAATATTCTTACGAGTTTCTAAGTTTTCTGGATCTTGTTTAACGATACGACCTTCATCAATGAGGATTTTCAGCAAGCTCTCAGCAAAGGCGTCTTGCACTTTTGCGTTGACTGGATACGTTAGGTACTGTTCCATGACATGGACAAAGGCATCCGCAACACCATTCATCACTTGACGCTCAGGTAATGTCAGTGTTTTGATTGGATCTAATATTGAGAACTTAGGGAAGGCAAGTGCGTTGCCAAATGGTAGCTTAGCTTGACGTTCACTATAATTGATGACGCCGCCTGAATTCATCTCAGAGCCAGTGGCTGGAATGGTCAAAACAGCACCCAAATCGATGGCAGAATAAATGTCTCTGCAATAGCTGGTTAGTGCGTTCCATGCTTGTTCGCGTGAGACAGTCGTGCCATCTTCTTCAGTAAGTGACGATACCAATGCCACAAATTTGCTACCATCAATGACTGAGCCGCCCCCGACCGCTAGCAAAAAGTCAATATTGTGCTCATTGACCATATCTGCTGCTTTTAAAAGAGTTGTGAATTCTGGATTGGCTTCAATACCACCAAATTCGAATACGGTACGTGTACCGCTCGCAGCCAAAGCTTCTTTTACTTCGTCTAGCGTACCTGTGCGCTGTGCCGAACCGCCACCATAAGTGATAAGCACACGGGCATCAGTCGGGACCAATTCTGATAGTTGTTTGATTTGACCTTCACCAAAGACGATACGTACTGGATTGTAATATTGGAAGTTATTCATAGTATTCCTAAAATTATTAAATATTTGTGTTGAGCGTATGGGGTGCAAAAATCTCAGTGGCAAATTAGCCATTCGTTTTTGCAACTGTGGGCATTGTACACTAAATAGACCAGTCGTCTAGTAATTTTTACAAAACTCTCTTATAACTCAATTTTTTGCTTTAGATCTAGGGACGTATAAATGGCTAAAAAGCGTTTAACGCACGAGATTAGCGTCCCAATTGAGAAGTAGTCATCTGCCATACTTCTGCAAGCGGTGTATTGGTTTGGCTAATCTTGGCGATTAAACTGGCACCAAGCCAAGCAAAATACCAACGTTTTGCCATGCTCTCGGCCGCGATATTGTCAGGTTGTGGTACAGAGTCATCCGCCCAGCCTGCTTTGATTTGTTCGGCAAGCCAGCTGATGGTCTGCTGGTAACCAGCATTCAGTGCGATGCGCATAGGTTCAGACAGATCTGCAACCTCAGCGCTGAGCTTAACCACCAAGCACTTTTCATGATCACAGCCATTTTGCTGGGTGTCATACCAGCTTTGAAAGTAATCATAAATCTTTTGCTGGGCATTAACTTTTTGACGACCAATGGTGTCTAAGCGTATCTTATAGTCAGTGAAATAATGACTGATGATAGCTTCACCGAACGCTTCCTTTGAGGCAAAATAATGGTAAAAAGAGCCTTTAGGAATACCAGCTGTGTCTAGTATTTGTTTGATACCGACGGCAGTAAAGCCTTTTTTGGAAATCAGTTGATAGCCTGTTTCTAACAGATGCGTTTTGGTATCTGGTGGGATTGTGGTTGAGGCCGCAGACATAATGGTAATGTCCTCCTATATTTTTTATGAATGTATTTCAGAGATAAGGTATGGCGAATAATGCTACTTAGCGCGCTATTAACAATTATTCATGATACTTTCTATGGGTCGATGCAGATTTTTATCTTTGCTTATAATGAGTGCTTATTGTAAGGGTTGATATGGTCACGTTACGTTTTTTCAACAATACTTGCTGACAAAATACGCTTATTTGTATGAGGTCTATGGTAGCATTAGACCAGTCGTCTAGCAAGTTTCGTTTTGATGTGCTTAATCAAATGTCGCGAGCGCAGGCTATTTAATATAAATAACTGTGTTAAGAGTTATTTTTTATCTGTCTCAATTTGCTAGTCATACTGTTTTATTGACAACCAACATAACATCCCTAAAATAAATGAGAAGAATTATGTCAACTGATACCGATAATAACAAAGCCAATGCCTATAATGATTTCCACCTTCAGTACATTGCAGGGGAATGGCAAAGCGGTCAAGACGATAGCGTCAATACCAATACCAACCCCTACAATGGCGATACACTTGTAAAGACTCAGCAGGCGACAGAAACACAGCTTAATGAAGCGTATCAAGCAGCAAGTGCGGCACAAAAAGAGTGGGCACAGCAGACGCCAGCGACACGAGCAGGTGTGCTATATAAAGTGGTTGAGATTTTAGATCAGCGCCAAGATGAAATCGTCGATTGGCTCATTAAAGAGTCGGGCAGTACCCGTGTTAAAGCCATGGTGGAGTTTGCTGCTACCCGCGCCATTACCCTTGAGGCTGCGACTTTCCCCAGTCGTGTACATGGCGAGATTCGTCCATCTAACACCCCTGGCAAAGAAAACTTTGTTTACCGTGAGCCCATCGGTGTCGTCGCTGTCATTAGTCCGTGGAACTTTCCATTACATTTGACCCAACGTTCTATTGCACCAGCTTTAGCACTTGGTAACGCTGTGGTACTAAAGCCTGCGAGTGATACCCCAGTGACTGGTGGTTTGCTGCTAGCAAAAGTATTCGAAGAAGCAGGTTTACCAAAAGGCTTGCTCAACGTGGTTGTTGGCTCAGGCAAAGAGATAGGAGATGCGATCGTTGAACACAAAACCCCAAGCTTTGTATCATTTACGGGCTCTACTTCAGTCGGTAAGCGCATTGGCGAGTTGGCTAATGGCGGTGACTACATTAAACAAGTAGCGCTTGAGTTGGGTGGTAACAGCCCATTTGTGGTACTAAAAGACGCTGATATTGAGCAAGCGGTCAAAGCAGCAGCCTTTGGCAAATTCTTACATCAAGGTCAAATCTGTATTGCTATTAATCGTATTATCGTTGAAGACGAGATTTATGATGACTTCGTTGAGCGTTTCTTGGCGCATGTTAAAACGTTAAACGTCGGCGATCCGAGCAAACAAGACACGGCGGTTGGTCCGATTATTAATAAAAAACAGGTCGAATCGTTGAAAGAGAAAATCGCCAACGCGCAGCAAGAAGGCGCAAAAATGATATTAAGTGGTGAGATTAAAGGGCAAGTGGTACCGCCGCACATCTTTATTGAAGTGACGCGCGAGATGGATTTGTCACGTAATGAGGTGTTTGGACCATTGGTCGGTATCATCCGTGCCAAAGATGAAGAGGATGCGTTATCGATTGCCAATGACTCAATGTTTGGTCTGTCGAGTGCGGTATTTACAAAAGATATGGCAAAAGGCATGCGCTTTGCTCGTGGTATCAGAGCGGGCATGACACATATTAATGATATTTCAGTCAATGATGAAAGTAACTTACCATTCGGTGGCGAGAAAAACTCAGGTATTGGTCGTTTTAACGGTGAGTGGGTGCTAGAAGAGTTCACTAGAACGCACTGGATATCTATGCAACATGAGCCACGCGAGTATCCGTTTTAAGCGATGTATATTTTCAATGCTCTAAATTAAAGTTTGAATAATAAAAAAGCCTGCAAATCAGCGGGCTTTTTTTATGGGAACGTTGAAAGTGTGATTATTTAAGGTGAAAGCCTAGCAAGCCTTGTATCTCCTCGACGGTCATATGTCTAACGAGCGCTTGATCTTCTACCGACAAGCGATTGGTGTGCTCTTTTATCATAGTATGGATGCTACGAGCGACCTCAGAGGTGCTAGCATAATACATTTGCGGCTCCTCTTTAGTGAGTTTCATCAAAAACTTATCGATGATTTTGCGCTTTTCATGGGAAGCGTGTTCTTGAGTCATGACATTCTCCTAGTTATAAACCATCTAAGCAGTCAGCTCAGTGATAGTCAATGCTTATGGCTAGTATAACGCAGATAACAACGAGGGTAGCGACTTAAGTTGAACGGGTAACACGCTCTATACTGTGTGTCACATTCTAAAATATTATCATCTAGCGCCGTAAAACCACGTCCTTCTAG
>NZ_DKHR01000016.1:0-34886 GCF_002453835.1 Psychrobacter sp. UBA6739 | reverse complement strand
AAAAACAAGTTATTAAAAATGATAATAAAAAGCTAAAGTTGCGTTATTCTATCAGCTTTTGCGAACGCATTAACAGCCTGATACATGACACGAGATAAAAAAGCCGTTAGACTAGCCATAACTTTTTAACTACCAACTTTTTAGCCACCACTTAACAGCGTCATTTTAGGCGTTGCAATCAAAGAGGAATATCACATGGTAGACATGCCACCAGTAGTAGAACTAGACACCAATATGGGTGCGATCGTTATCGAACTCAATGAAGAAAAAGCACCAAAAACCGTTGAAAACTTTTTAAACTATGTAAAATCTGGTCATTATGACGGTACGATTTTCCATCGCATCATTGACGGCTTTATGATTCAAGGCGGCGGAATGGACGCTGAAATGAATGAAAAAGCGACCAATGCTCCAGTTGAAAACGAAGCAGACAACGGTCTAAAAAACGACGCTGGTACGATTGCAATGGCACGTACGCAAGATCCACATTCAGCAACCAGCCAGTTTTTCGTTAACGTAAAAGACAACGATTTCCTAAACCACTCTGGCAAAAACATGCAAGGTTGGGGCTACACCGTATTTGGTAAAGTAACAAGCGGTATGGATGTCATCGAAAAAATGCGCGGCGTACCTACTGGTCGTTTCGGCATGCATGCTGATGTGCCAAAAGAGCCAGTGGTTATCAACTCAGCGACTATTATTTCTGAGTAATCGTTACTCATTATAAATGACGAGGATAAAGATAAATGCAAAGTTTTAATCATTTAATAACGACCCGCCCTCATGAGGTACGGCAAGTTTTGATTAGCGATTTGCATTTATCGCCTGAAGAGCCTGCCTTAGTGCAGGCTTTTTTGGCGCTACTTGATGATTGCCTTGCTCTGCCTGCGCTCAAACGCTTGTTTATCTTAGGTGATTGGTTTGAAGTTTGGCTCGGTGATGATTTTTATTTGTCTTTATCCGACGAGGAACGACAAAGTCATTGGCTCACTCCACTTATCGTTAAATTAAAAAAACTGCGCATAGCTGGCTGTGAGATTTTGGTCATGCATGGCAACCGTGATTTTTTGTTAGGTCAGCCATTCTGTAGTCTATTCGGTGGCGAGCTTATTTATGAGCCGTATACTTTAACTGTCGGTCAGCAAAGCTATCGCTTAGAGCACGGTGATGCCTTGTGTACTGATGATAAAAAGTATCAGTTTTTTCGCAAAATCATGCGTAATCGTTTGACTCAGTGGTATTTGCTCAATAAATCACTAGAAAAACGCTTGGCTATCGCAGATAAAATGCGTAAAAGAAGCCAGCAGAACAACGCCAATAAAGCTGCTTATATCATGGATGTGAACGATGAAGCCGTGCATCAAGCCATCAGCGATAGCGATGCTTTATTGCATGGACATACCCATCGTCCAGCTATTCATCAGGCTACCACTGATAAAAAACGCTACGTGCTTGGCGACTGGAGATTGTTAGATAAAAATACTCACCAGCCAAAAGTCAGTGCGGTGATTGGCGCAGTCACAGGCGACGAGCATTCAAATGACAGTTTTAATAGTAATGCTGCTGAATTTAGATTGATTGAGTTTAAATCGCTCATTTAATGTCGTTTTTTTTGAGCGCCTCTGAACAATAAAAAAGGTCTGTTGAATTATCAACAGACCTTTTTTCTTTAAATTACACTGCATGTTTTTATATAAATGAAACTGCATGATTGACGCGCATCTAAGTGTCAAACTATTGATCGCTCAACTCTTACTTTACGGTATTAATTTAAAGAAATGTTGGCGATAATGCTTCAATTCACGAATAGAATCGCGAATATCGTCTAAGGCTAAATGACTGCCGCCTTTTTCAAAGTTTCTGAGAATATCAGGACGCCAGCGGAAGCAAAGCTCTTTAATTGACGACACATCCAGATTGCGATAATGGAAGAATTTTTCTAATTCCGGCATTTGACGCGCCATAAAGCGGCGATCTTGGCAGATGGAATTGCCACACATTGGCGACTTACCACTATCGACCCATTTATTGAGAAACTTAATTGTCTCAGCTTCGGCCTCTGCCAATGTCACGGTACTACGGCGGACACGGTCGACCAATCCTGACTGACCATGCTGCTTGGTATTCCAATCATCCATTTTATTTAACGTTTGATCCGATACTTTTATAGCGAACACTGGCCCTTCGGCAAGGACATTCAAATCTTCATCAGTGACAACGGTAGCAATCTCGATAATCTCGTCATTCAAGGTATCCAGTCCGGTCATTTCTAGGTCAATCCATACCAGCCCTTTTTTGCCTTGGTTTCTGATTTTAATCTTGTTGGGGTGGTCACCGGTACTCATAAAATATCCTATGGTCAATAAAGTTTAGAACAACTTTGGAGCAATATTAATTAGATAAATCGCCTGTCAATGTTCATGCCTAAGTAGCAAACTGTAGCAAAACGTTGCATCTACTGATTTATAACCCTTAAAACGTTACAAAATCTCTGTCTGCAGCAGGCGCTTTAGGCTGTATGTTATCAAACTTTCACGCTACACTTAGCAATATTTTTTTAATAGGTTCAAAACCCATGGCATTAATTCGGCAACGCAAACTGACTAAGCAACAGATTCGTCGCATCGACAAACAACAGCTGGCAAGTCAAGACAGCATCGATGACAGTTTGATGGATGGCGTAGTCATGGCGCATTATGGCAAGCAGTTGGAAGTACAAGTGACCAGCTTGCCTGCGGTGATACCCGTGCAGCCGGAGATTGCACCCGATGATCCTGAGCCGTTTTGGCAAGAGCTGGCATTAGGCGATATTTGGCGTTGTCATGTGCGTACTAACTTACCGATGCTAGCTGCTGGCGACCAAGTACGCTGGAGTGCTGATCCTAATACTGGCTTTGGACGTATTGAATCGGTCAAGCCGCGTACCTCTCTGGTCTCGCGTCCTGATCGTTATCATAAACTTAAACCTGTCGCCGCCAATGTCGATATTTTAGCCATTGTCTTCGCGCCGCTACCTGCTGCCGCGCCAACCCTCATCGATCGTTATTTGGTCGTCTGTCATCATGCTGGCGTAAAGCCGCTGTTGGTGCTTAATAAAGCCGATTTATTGGCAGAAGAAAACGGCGTCGATACCAAAGAATTACTGGCACAATATGCTTCTCTCGGTTATGAGAGCGTTCTCACCTCAGTCGACTGCCCTGAAAACGTCGCGGATAGCGATGAGCAAGAAGGGCTAGATGAATTAAAACGTTATATCGATAAAAAACTGGTTATTTTTGCAGGGCAATCTGGTGTCGGTAAAAGCAGTTTGATTAATGCCCTACTACCTGAATCGGCACAAAGCGTCAATATCATCTCTGATAACTCAAAACTTGGTCAACATACCACCACCACCAGTCGCTTATTACCATTTAATCCAGCTGACTTGACCCAAGGCGGTATCGTCGATACCCCAGGTATCCGCGAGTACGGCATTTGGCATCTTACACCCGATGATATCATTTCAGGATTTGTAGAGCTTGCACCGTTATCTGGCAACTGTCAGTTCCGTGATTGTCGTCATACTCACAACAGCAAAGGCTGCGCACTATGGCAAGCGGTTGCTGACGGCGTGGTATTGCAGCGCCGTGTGGAAAACCTCGTTACCCTAAGAGAAGAGGCAGATACTAAGCCCTATTAATATTGGCATTATTAGTATCCGCCTTATTAATCGCTGCCTTATGGGTCGTTAATCGCTTGGTTGACCATCGCCCGTTTACTATGGATGGTCTAATCGGTATAATAGCGCCTTGTTCAGTATCGTTAGGCTGTCTTCTCAGCTTAACCGAACACTTATTTTTTTGGAGGTATGGTTTGGATCGTGCGCTGGAATTTGTGGGCAACCACCCGTTTTTATTTGGTATATTAGCCGTACTTGCCGTGCTATTTTTTACGATTGAAAACAAACGTAGTGGCAGAAAAATATCGCCCAATACCTTAGGTATGATGGTTAACTCGCAAAACGCGCAGCTAATCGATATTCGTGCCAAAAAGAAGTTTGAGACCGGTTACATCCAAGGCAGCCGTAACATACCGTTCACTGAGCTCAAAGACCGCTTAGAAGAAATCCGTGCAATTGAGCAGCCAGTAATTATCATTTGTGATATGGGTGTGCAAGCAGGCGCGGCGATTCAGATGATCGGCAAGGACAGTGTCTATCGCTTAGAAGGTGGTATCGGCGGCTGGCAAGCAGCGGGCATGCCATTGGTTGGGTTAAAAGATGCAAAGCCTAAAAATAAAGGCAAAGCCAAACCAAGTCTACATAAGTAGTCCGCTATCCTGATGTTTAAAAATATTTAGCCCGTATCAATTGATATATGATTGAGGGGCGTTGAATATTTATAAATAAAAAAGACACCTTATCGATAGGTGTTTTTTTGTTTGTGGCATTTGTGCTACCGTCAGAGCTTTTATACTCAAGCATCTTGAATTTGCTCTGCTCATCCCCACTTTAATAACGAGCATTACCGAATCTATCTTCAATTTACTTGCTGGTAACGGATTATAAGAATTTTTATCAAATAATTATTTATAATACTTTTTATAATAAAACGCTTACCTTCTAAACTTATAAATAAGGATTTACCATGACTGTCGCTGTTAAAGTTTATACGACGCCTATCTGCCCATATTGCTCAAACGCCAAACAACTCTTAAAAACTAAAGGCGTTGACTACGAAGAAATTGGCATGCACGATATGAGCCGCGAAGAGCGTCAAGAATTAATGAAAAAAACCAATAACTATCGCACTGTGCCGCAAATCTTCGTCGGTGAGACCTTTGTCGGTGGTTTTGATGAGCTCAATCAAATGAACCAACAAGGCAAACTTGACGAGCTATTAGCAGGTTAATCTGCTACTTTTCGTTGCTGTCTGTCTTTGCCTGTGCAATGATAGACAGCGGCAAAGATAAAAGAGAGTAATAAAAACATCCAGATTTTGTCTCGATTTATATTACAATGAACTTTTATTAAAATGACAGTTTGTCCAACTACTTGATCAACTTTTAGAGGATTTATCATGGCTGAAGAACAAGCACAACCACAATTGGCACTAGAGCGTATCTACGTAAAAGACATGTCACTTGAAGTCCCAGGCGCTAGTGTGTTCACCAAAGAGTGGAACCCAGAGCTTGATATCAATTTGTCTAGCAACGCTGAAAAACTGGATGACGATCATTATCAAGTCATCTTAACGGTGAGCGTTACAGCAAAAAATGCGGAAGAAGCGGCATTTATCGCTGAAGTGCATCAAGCAGGTATTTTCTTATTAAAAGACATCCCAGAAGACCAAATCGGTCAAATCTTAGGTGCATACTGTCCTAATGTTTTGTTCCCGTATGCTCGTGAAGTCATCAGCGACATCGTAACGCGTGGTAGCTTCCCGCAGTTATTGCTAGCCCCTGTGAACTTTGACCAAGCTTACGCGCAAAGCCAGCAACAAGCACAAGTTGATGCTGAAGGTAATGCATAAGTTTTAAGCAAAAATTTGCTAGCTTTATTCGCAGTATATTTTGATAAAAAAGCCGTTTACTCATTACGAGTGAGCGGTTTTTTTTGTGAATGCTATTTAAGCGCTTATTCAAAAAAATCGTTGAGCAATGAGAGTTCTACTGAGTAATATTGTGAGACATACAGTTAAAACCGTCAGACATAAAAAAACCCTGCTAATAAACAGGGTCTTCAATCGCGTCATTAATTATTCGAAATCGATGATTAGCCTTTTAACGCTGATAAAATTTGTTGCTTAACATCATCGATGCCTTGCGTGCCATCAAACTTATCATAATTAGGGGCATCGGCACCTTCTTTGGCCTTGTCTTGATAAAAACCAACAAGCGCTGATGTTTGCTCATGATAAGTCGCTAGACGATCACGAATGGTAGATTCTTTATCATCTTCACGCTGGATTAGCGCTTCACCAGTCACATCATCGATACCCTCAACCTTGGGTGGATTGTGATCAACGTGATAAACGCGACCTGAACCAGGATGTTGGCGACGACCAGATAAGCGCTTGACAATCTCGTCATCTGGCACGCTGATTTCGATTACATGATCGATAGCAACGTCAGCATCTGCAAGTGCTTGAGCCTGTGGAATCGTACGCGGAAAACCATCCAAAATACAACCATTGGCACAATCAGGCTTAGCGATACGTTCTTTCACTAGGTTAATAATGAGGTCATCAGAAACCAAACCACCAGCATTCATGATGTCTTTGGCTTTTTTGCCAAGCTCGCTGCCTTCTTTGATCGCTGCACGCAGCATATCGCCAGTTGAGATCTGCGGGATATCATATTCTTTAGAAATAAACTGGGCTTGGGTACCTTTACCGGCGCCTGGTGGACCTAGCAAAATAATACGCATCATTACACGATTCTCCTTAATAGATAGGATTTTGGGACTAATAAAACTCAGGGATTGGTTGTTTGCCAAGCTACCTTACCTTGTGGCTTGGCAAAGCTCAAGTATTTTCATTATTTGCAGTGATAAGTTGTCATGACTTATCTGTTCATATAATGCTGTTGCGCGCTGCTGTATCGGATAACAGCGCTTACGTCAGAGGTGCTGACAACAACAAATATAAATACTATGGAATTTGTTGATTGATTTCAACATTGACCTGATTTTGTTCCGCACTAATCACCACAGGATTACCTGACAAATCCCCTGACTCTGCACTGGCAGTACCACTATGGCTGATACGAGCGATGACAGCCAACTGAACTTTATCCGCTCGCGCCGATTTCAAAGTACGTTCAGGCATCATGGCATCCAAATCGCTTAGGCTAATGCTGGCTTCACCTTGCTTGATGACACTGATAGGCAAACGTTTGGCAGCAAATGGTGGGCCACCATTGACATCACGTATAGCCACAAACAACACATCGTCGGCTTTGACTAACGGCAGCAGGCTAGCATTAATCGTAACAGTCACTTCAACACCTTCAGAGGCTTGCTGTTGCTGAGCGGTGACATTAGCACTTAGCTCATCTAGACTCACCAATGCTTTTGTATGATCACCAGGTTTAGCCGCAATACTGTCACGTAGACGCTTAATCCAGCCTTGTGCTTGATCGAAATTACTACTTCGTGCCTCACCCATTGCCATGAGCATTTGCGCGCCCTCATGCTCTGGATTTTTAGCCAACACGTCTTGTAGCACTCGGCGACTATTAGCGTCTAATTGGCCTTTATTGGCAAAGAAGCTAATCTGTGCATAGGTGGTTGCAATCTCTTCATTGTCTGGTGACAAACGATAAGCACGCGATAAGGCTTCAATTGCGGAATCCGTCGCTTCTAATGATAAGAATAATTCTGATAAACGCATCCAGCGATCTGGATCATCAGCGTGACGATAGACATTGGTCTGCATTGCACTAATTAGTTGTTGACCATCTTCAATCGCCCAAGCAGGCGGCTGATCAATCTTACCCGTTAATAAGTCATCAGCCACTTGACCCACTTTGTCTTCAGCTGCCCAAAGCTCGAACACAGGCGTACGATCGCCGACCATCAAATACGCCATCGCCGCGAGGACTGGCACCCAGACAGTAATAATTAATCGGCTTTTGATGCCAGGCGCGACCATCGGTGTGACTTCACGCTGAGCATCCAATAACTGGCGTTCAAGCTCCAGTTTTTGGTTCTGGTAATGGCTGTCATCGATAGTGCCATTGTCTTTATCTGTTTTTAGTTCTGCTAGACGCTCACGGAACACAGCAACGTTGATATCCAACAGCTGATTGTCCAGAGGTTTTTCTGGCGAGCGTGACGCTCGCAGCCAAGGCATGATGGTAATAACAGCGAGTATTAAGGCGGTAAGTAAGCTTAGAGCAATAAATAAGCCCACAGTAGAGAATATGGTCATTTTTTGTCCTTGAGGCTTGTAATATCATGGTCGTTTTTGTCATCGCTCGAAGCACGTGATAACAGACGATCAATCTCGGCTTTTTCGGCAGCAGATAGAGCAGCAGCCGTACTATTGACCGTTACCCCGCTTTCACCACTAGCGACAAGCTGACGTCGTTTGCTTTGCCAGAACCAGCCTATGAGTAAACTGATGAGTAATAGTGGCGGAAAAAACCACAAAATCCACGTTGATGGACGGACAGGCGGCTTATAAGTGATGAAATCGCCATAACGTTCCTGCATATAAGCACGAATCTCGCCATCACTACGACCGTCTTTTATCAAATCATACGTTTTTTGCTTTAGATCTTGAGCAATGGGCGCATCCGATCCTGCAAGATTTTGGTTTTGACATTTTGGGCAACGCAGCTCTTCGATGAGACCACGATATTGGGCTTCTTGCTGCACAGAATCAAAGTCATAGACCTCAATAGCAGCATAGCTTGCCATACTTATTAGACAAGCTATCAGTAAGCTCGCGACTTTTAACGTAACGGTTGTTATTTTATTGGCTATCATTTACACGCCTCCGCAACCTGAGTCGGATCTGGACTGACGTTGTTATTATTGGCTTCATTGAGCACCATCAAGCAAGGCGTAATACGGCTTTGCCAGTTGCTTTCATTGATCTCACCAATGATGTGCTGACGAATAATACCATTACCATCGACTACGAAAGTCTCAGGCGCACCCGTCAAACCTAAGTCCAAAGCAAACTGACCAGATAAATCCTGAATAGACATCGAGAACGGATCGCCACCTCGGTTTAAGTAGCCTAGAGCATCGCCAATGTCATCTTTATAGTTGACCCCGACCAGATTGACACCGCGCTCCTCTAGTTGCATGAGAAAAGGATGCTCAATAATACAAGTTGGGCACCAAGAGCCCCAGATATTCATTAAAAAGGGCTTATCAGGTAGATTCTCATTGGTCATGATACGACTGGTATCTGATAATAAAGGCAGCTCAAAAGCGGGCACTGGGCGCTCAAGTGCCGTATTGGTAACGATATCCGTCGGCTTACCCAAACGCAGATATAGCATGATGATTAAGCCAATGAAAACGATCAGTGGAATCAAAAACCATAGCTTAAGTTGCTTTTTATTCATGGTTTTCGTGCCACCTACCTTATCTTGCTTTGCATTTTGCTCAGGGGATTGCTTTGATGTGCTCATATTAATTATCCCCTGTCTTTAATGCTGACGCATCCAAATCGGCGACGGTGGTAAAGCCTGCTTTATTCGCCGCAATTTGTGCAGGTGTCTTGGTTTTCTTAATACGATACCGATGATCAAGAATACTCAATACTGCACCAAACGCCATAATCAGAGCGCCTAGCCATATCCAGCGGATAAGCGGTTTCACATAAATACGTACTGCCCATTCATTGCTATCTTCGGCGATCGGTTCGCCCAGTGCCACGTAAACATCACGCATGAGGCTAGCATCAATCGCGGCTTCTGTGACTGGCATCATACTAATGATATAATTACGTTTTTCAGGATACAGAGTGGTCACAGCACGGCCATCTTTGCTGATTTCAACCTCAGCTTGGGTGGCATCAAAATTACTGCCTTTGACTTCACGAAAGCCTTTAACGGTAAAATCATAGCCTTGGACATGAACGCTATCGTTTGGTCCAAGCGCGACATCACGTTCAATACTTAACGTACTGGTAAATGCGACGCCGATGACGGCAATAATGACACCGATATGAGCGGTCTGTTGACCCCAATAGCTCAGACGTAACTGGCGTAACCCTTTAACAAAATTGGATGCGTTTTTAGTTTTGTCTTTGAAATCAACCACCATCCATAGCAGTACCCAAAAACTGACCGCCAAGGTAACGCCAATATTAAGCATCGCAGACGGGCTCACAAAATACGTGATAACTGCTGCAAGCACTAAACTACTGGCTGCAATGACCATACCAGCGCCCAATAGCGGACGGCTGTCTTTTTTCCAGCGAATGTTCGAGCCCATACCCATTGCCACTAATATCAGCCACGTTAGCGGTACAAATAGCGCATTAAAGTAAGGAGGGCCGACAGACACCTGACCTAAATTAAAGGAGTCAGCAATGATAGGATACAGCGTGCCGAGTAATACGACCAAAGTCGAAATTAAAATAATAACGTTATTAATGACTAAAAATGACTCGCGTGAGATCAGTTGATACTGACTTTCGACCGTTAAACGCCAACCACGTACCGCAAACATCAACAAGCCACCGCCGATGATCACACCGAGAATGACTAGAATGACCAGACCACGCGTTGGGTCAGCGGCAAATGAATGCACCGAGGTAATAACGCCAGAACGCACGAGAAAGGTGCCCAATAGACTGAGTGCGAAAGCAAAAATCGCCAGCATAATCGTCCATGCTTTAAAGACACCACGTTTTTCTGTGACCGCAAGCGAATGTAACAGCGCGGTACCAGCCAGCCATGGCATCAATGAAGCGTTCTCTACTGGATCCCAGAACCACCAACCACCCCAGCCAAGCTCATAATAGGCCCACCATGAGCCAAGCGCGATACCAACGGTCAAAAAGCCCCAAGCCGCCAATGCCCACGGACGCGACCAGCGTGTCCACACTGCATCTAAACGACCTTCCCACAATGCCGCCATACAAAAGGCAAACGGTACGACCAAACCCACATAGCCCATATACAGCATCGGTGGATGAATAATCAAACCGAAATCTTGTAGCACAGGATTTAGATCCGCACCATCAACAGGTAAGTTTGGCAATGTACGATCAAATGGCGACGAGGTAAAAATCAGCATCGCTAGCATCATCATCTGCACGCCAGCCAAAATTACCAACACTCGCGCACGCATAGACAGTGGCAAACCACGGCTAAAGTAAGAGACCAGCGCACACCAAGTAGCCATGATGGTCATCCAAAGCAGCAATGAACCCTCATGACCACCCCAAGTTGCCGACAGCTTATAATACCAAGGCAACAGCGTATTAGAATGCTGAGTGACATAGACGAGGCTGAAGTCATTGTAATAAAAGCCTGCCATCAGCGCGGCAAATGATGTGATCATGGCAGCAAATTGTGCCCACGCCAGACTTGGTGCCAAACGCTGCCACGCAACGTGGTCACGCATGATACCGACGGTTGGTAATACCACCTGCAAAATCGCCAATATAAAGGCGGCTAGCAAGGCAAAATAACCCAATTCTGTGATTAACATACGGTCTAACCTTGTTTACCTTAATACGGTCATTGTTTATTTTAGGGATTGGTTTTTTAGGATATTCGAAAGTATCCAGTAATCGTTACTACGAGTATTTATACTGCTGGTCTTTATCAGTATTATTTATTATAAAAGCGCCATTAGCCATTGCAGCTGAGGGCGCTTACAGCAAGGTACATTAGCGTCAACTTGTCACGTTTCTGTATCCACTCTGTATGCGATGTGTATAAAGACATAAAAAATGCGTCATTACTGAATCGCAGGAAAAAACACTAAGACCAGATGCAACCAGCCTGCTAAGAAACCTGTCAAACCACCCAACACGATTAACGTCATCTCATCTTCACGAAAAGCGGGACGTAATAAGTTCTGAAACTCATCTGGCGTCAGCGCGCGAATACGGTCACGAAACAGCCCAAATATTTTACTGGCACGGCTTTCATTGAGCTCAGGATCTCGCAATGGCACCATCGTCGCAACAATTGACTTATCAATGATAGTATTTTTTAGCTGTCCATATTCGCGGCGACCCAAGCCTAGGCGCAGTGTCGTACTAATCACTGGCGACTCTAACACTTTATATAAATGCGACTTCATCAACTCACGCGTTTGTGCAGCACGGTCGCCATACATCATCTCATTCATGATGTTTTCAAGCGTCACCAAATCTTTTACGACAATCTCAGCAAAAACCTCAGAAACTTCCTCTTGGCGTTTCATAAAACCGCCTTGCAAACGATACTGGGCGATATGTGGTAATTGCGGTCTAATAAAGGGAAAGCGACTCTGGACAGCAAAAAACTTCACATAAGGAATAAATCGCGGCTCTACAGGATTAAACACCATCCAAATAGCAATCCAATTGGTAAGAAAACCCCAAATCGCGGCAAAAAACGGCACTGTCCAATGCTGCGGCACCACCAAAAATATAAACATTTGGATAATACCGAAGACCAAACCAATCAAAGCACTGATATGCCAAATAAAATCGATCTCTTTTTGACCAACCTTCAAAAACATATTGACCATTAAACGACGATCACTTTCCATCGTGTTAACAATCATTTTGCGCATATCAACCAAGTCTTCGACGTTATGGGTCAAGTCAGTCACCAAAGACTGCATGATATTGGGCAGCTCTTGATGCGCTTGAGCGTAGACACGGCGCTTCAACGCATAAGGCAGATTACCCCACAGCGCTGGCGAATGGTCCAACATGATTTCATCAATCAATGCTTCAAGGTTTTTGTCCACGGTATCCGTGATAAATACCGCCATCTGCTCAGGCTCCATCGCCTGAAAAAACTCATCAAGCGAGCCAAGCTTTGACAGCGTTTGATCCACGATAACGCCTGATATCTTGCCAGCCTTTCGTGGGACGATACCTTGCCAGCCAATACCCGGCAACCCAAAAAACGGGAAGTTTGGAATACGAATACCCCGAAACTTAATCGGATAGAACAGCATTTTAAGCGCCATCCACACGTGTATCCATGTGACAAATGCGGTCACAGGCGGAATAGTCAGCATGGCAAAAAACTCTGGGTGTTCAGCTATTGTCTGCCACAATGAAGTTGCATCCATGACTTATCTTGCCCCTGACAGGTTAATTGTCGTCGCTAATTAAAAAGGATTAGCAAATTAGAACGCTTAACAAAAAGCCGCTCTGCCCATGATAATTATTATCAAATAAATCGCCTGATTTTAGCATACTTGCCATTCATTAGCACACGTCGAGCCTAGGTAAGTTGTGACTAGGGATGACACGTTTTACTATTACTTTCGATAGTAACAATATTAATATCATCTACAGGCGCTTTAGATAATAACGACCACAAAATAAATGGCGGTGTACTGCGGCGGCTCATTTGTTCTGTTATAATTTGTGATTGTATGACCGCACATCGCTGTATATAGATTGAGGGATTATTATTTCAACTCATATCAGTCCATGTAATTGAAATTCTTATTATTATCCTTTATGCTCGCCGCACTTTGGTGAACGACCCTGCCCTTTTACTCTCTTTTATTGACTCACTGACCGTTTGGGCTATTACTTTCTATGAATAAACCGCTAACCCCCAATACTGAACAGGTCAATCGTGTTTTCACCAGCCGTATTATTATCCTTGGAATTCTGATATTTATTGGATTGAGCGGCTTGATCGTGCGTTATGGTTACCTACAAGTCTATGCGCACGATAAGTATACGACGCAAGCAGACAATAACCGTATTAAACTGATCTCTGCACCGCCCAGCCGCGGCTATATTTATGATCGCAATGGGATCATATTGGCAGACAACCAGCCCGTATTTACGGCCATGTTAAGCCCTGATGAAGTTGAAAATCCAGAGCGTACGCTAAATTTGCTTGCGCCTATTTTTGAGCTAACAGATGAAAATATTACCGATATTTTAGCGCGACTGAGTAAAAGCAAAAACGATCCTGTGACCATTAAAATTGACTTAACCGATGCCCAATTGGCGCAGTTTAGTGAGCGCAAACCCTTTTTTCGCGGTGTGACCATTCAAAGCAAACTGACACGTTCATACCCTTATGACGAGCTATTTGCACACGTCATCGGCTATGTTGGGCGTATCAATGATAAAGAAACCAAACGCATTGACAAAGATCGCTACGCTGGCACTGACCTTATCGGTAAAATCGGTATCGAAGATTATTACGAGGATATATTGCTAGGGCAACCGGGTTATCAGTCGGTAGAAACCGATGCTCTTGGCAATATTTTGCGTCAATTAGACACTAAACCACCCGTAGCTGGTAATGACATTACGCTGAGCTTAGATTATGGCTTACAGCAAGTCGCCCAGCAGCAGCTAGACGGTCGTCGCGGCGCTATCGTGGCAATCGATCCAAAAAATGGTGATGTATTGGCGTTTGTCAGTAATCCAAGCTATGACCCCAACCCTTTTATCTCAGGCATCTCCTTTAAGGATTATGGCAATCTGCGTGAAGATCTGGATCAGCCGCTCTATAATCGTGCGCTACAAGGGACATACCCACCCGGCTCTACGATTAAACCTTTTGAAGGCTTAGGCGGCATTCATTATGGGCTGCGCAATTGGGAAACCACTATCTATGATCCCGGTTACTTTAGCTTACCAGGAGACTCACATCGATTCCGTGACTGGAAACGCGGTGGTCACGGTACGGTAGATCTCAAAAAATCTATCGTGATGTCAGTGGATACCTATTATTATAAATTGGCTTATGAGATGGGTATTCAGC
The DNA here is from genome assembly GCF_002453835.1 of Psychrobacter sp. UBA6739. Classification (NCBI taxonomy): domain Bacteria; kingdom Pseudomonadati; phylum Pseudomonadota; class Gammaproteobacteria; order Moraxellales; family Moraxellaceae; genus Psychrobacter; species Psychrobacter sp. UBA6739. Next base: position 20,474 of record NZ_DKHR01000016.1, on the reverse strand, counting down.
GCCTACATGATTGGATGGCACGTTTTGGATTTGGTGAACCAACAGGTATTGATTTGCCCAATGAAAAATCAGGAATTATGCCGTCACCAAAATGGAAAAAAGACACCTATGATAAAGGCTGGTTGTCGGGTGAAACCATCTCAGTCAGTATCGGGCAGGGTTATTTCTTAGCCACACCATTACAGATTGCCAATGCAACCGCCATGACAGCGAACAAAGGCTATCACATTACTCCGCATCTACTAAAAAGTAGCGATGGTGCAGCACAAGTTAACGTAATCACCAAACCCGATGGTAAAATCGAATATAACGGCAAACCGTCTGACTGGCTACGTATGCACGATGCGATGGAAGAAACCGTCAAGGCAGGTACCGGACGTGGGATTTATACGCCTCGCTATCGTATTGCGGGCAAAACAGGTACTGCGCAAGTCAAGTCCATTGCGCAAGGCAAACGCTATGATAAATCTGCCATAGACAAACGTCACTGGGATCACGCGTGGTTCAATGGTTTTGCACCCGTAGAAAATCCTGAGATTGCGCTCGCAGTACTGGTCGAAAATGGTGGCGGTGGTAGTGTGGTTGCAGCACCTATCGGTCGCGCACTATTTGACTACTGGATATTACAGCGCAAAAACGACCCTATCTTGCCACCAACGGCTGATCAATTAAAAGTCATCAAACGCCAAAAAGCTTTTGAAAAATTGATGCGTAATGCTCAGCGTGAAAAAGAAGAAAAAGCGCTAGAAGAAAAGGCAGAGGTGGAAGCAGCCACAGCCGCCACGACCTCTGAGTAAAAATACGCTAAACGAGATACGGTACATATAAATATTATGAAAAAATCTATAAGCAGCCGCGAGCATAGGAACAATCATAAAAGCAAAAATATAGTTGCGGGCGACGTGCGGATCATTGGTGGTCAGTTTAAACGCCGTGTTGTACGTTTTATTGACGCAGAGGGTCTACGTCCGACCCCAGATCGCTTGCGAGAGACACTGTTTAGCTGGTTACTTCCTGATATTCATGGCGCTTATGTGCTTGATAGCTGTGCTGGTAGCGGTGTCTTAGGTTTTGAAGCACTGTCTCGTGGTGCCGCGCACGCCACCTTTATCGAAATAAATCCTGCGCAAAGTAATATGCTGCGTCAAAGTGCTGAACAGTTGCATCTGAGCACTGATACCCATCAAATTATCCAAGGCACTGCAGAAAGAGTATTGATGCAAGAGCAGATTGTTCCGCGCCCTTTCAATATTGTATTCATCGATCCACCGTATGCTCAAGATCTGTGGCAACCTATTTTAATGGCATTGATTACCCAGTCGTTAATTGATAGTGAAACCCTGATTTATCTAGAAGCGGATAAAGATTTAGAGAACCAATTAAAGCAAATGGAAGAGACGCTTAATAAAAATCCAGATATCCAATCAGGTACTATTCAGCAAATAATCCGCTTTGAATGTGTGAAACAGACTAAGGTTGGACAAGTTGTTGCTGGACTTTATCGTTTATCATCGTCATAATTGTCGGGTTAATGCCTGCCATTAACAAATTTTACAAATGTTTAGAACCGCTAAAAACTGGCCAACGCTGCAGTTTAATGTATATAAGGCGAAAATAAACCCCAATGCAGCTTGCAAGCGTAGGCACTACTGCTTATAATGTGCAGTCTGTTTTTTGAGAGCCCCGTTCCCAGCTAAACTCTCAACGAATTCTAATTTTAAGGTTTTATCATGAAAACACTTAGTGCAAAACCAGCTGAAGTGACCCATGACTGGTATGTCGTAGATGCTGACGGCAAAACCCTTGGTCGCTTAGCCACTCAAATCGCTAGTCGCTTACGTGGCAAGCATAAGCCTTCTTTTACGCCGCACGTTGACACTGGTGACTTCATTGTTGTCATCAATGCTGATAAAATCACGGTAACGGGTAAAAAAGCGCAAGATAAAAAATACTATCGTCACAGTGGCTACCCAGGTGGTATCAAGGAAACCAACTTCAGTAAGTTGCTTGCACATAAGCCTGAAGATGTTCTACACAAAGCAGTTAAGGGTATGCTTCCAAAGGGCCCTCTTGGCTATGCGATGATCAAGAAGCTGAAGCTATATGCGGGTACTGAACATCCACATACTGCACAGCAACCTAAAGAACTAGACATCTAAGGATATACTTATGGAACGCAATTACGGAACTGGTCGCCGCAAGACGTCTACTGCTCGTGTCTTTTTAGCTAAAGGTACTGGTAGCATCGTTGTTAACGGTAAGCCACTTGATGAGTATTTTAGCCGTGAAACTTCACGTATGGTTGTTCGTCAGCCTCTAGAATTACTTGACTCACCTACTACTTATGACCTTTACATCACTGTAAAAGGTGGCGGTATTAGTGGTCAAGCTGGCGCAATCCGTCACGGCATCACGCGTGCATTGATTGAGCTAAACGAAGCCAACAAACCTGCACTAAAAGCAGCTGGCTTTGTTACTCGTGACTCACGTCAAGTTGAACGTAAGAAATTGGGTCTACGTAAAGCACGTAAACGTCCACAATTCTCGAAACGTTAATCAAAGCTATCTCTTATCTTTTTGCGGCTGTTGTCTTTATCTCAGAGCGACAGTCACAATATTAAAGAAAAGAGTAGATTTGCAAAACCTTATAAGCTGTCCGCAGCTTATAAGGTTTTTTTATGGCTGATGACTTTTGCATTTACTCGTGATTTTGTGCGTAACTCACCTTGCAAAGCAATGCTGACTACCCCATCATGATGATAACTTTTCATTCTTAGTAACAATTTTATGAAAGCGCCTGAACAATACGATCCCAGCAAACCATCTACCAAAATCAGCCTGCCACCATCAAGTACGCAGCAGCCTGCTAAGTCCCCAGCGATACCTGCTGGCATGCCAACGATTACCCAAAATCATAAGCGCACAGCATCCATAGAAAAAAAGCCTTTTCAATGGCAGTTTTTGTTGCCTAAATATTGGGGCATTTGGCTATTGGCAGCAATGATCTTACCCATTATATATTTGCCGCTACGTTGGCAGTTTTGGCTGGGACGTCAGCTGGGCATATTTATCTATAAAGTAGCAGGCTCACGTCGGCGTGATACGCTTATCAACTTGAAACTGGCGTTTCCAGAAAAGCCAGACGTCGAGCGCGAATTGATGGCAAAACAAGTCTTTGTCAATCAGGGCATTGGTGTGTTTGAAACCTTATGTGCTTGGTATCGTCCAAATGTTTTTACTCGTACCGTTTCAATTTCGGGATTACAGCACGTTGTCAATGCACAGAATGAGGGTCGTCCTGTCATTTTACTGGGCGCTCATTATACGATGCTTGATCTGGGCGGCATGCTCTGTACGCAGTTTTTTCCGATGGATGGGATGTATCGACCGCAGAATAACGCGCTACTTGATTGGTTTGTTTATAATGGTCGTGCCAGTATTCTTAGCAAGCAGATAGCCAGTCGTGACATGCGCAGTTTTGTTGAATCAATTAAAGCCGGTCACGTGATTTGGTACTCACCTGACCAAGATTATGGTCTAAAACAAGGCGTCATGGCACCATTTTTTGGTGTGCCAGCAGCGACTATTACAGCATCACGGCGCATGGCAAAATTGGGCGACAAGACACATTCACCCGCATTAATGGCGCTGCATACTTACCGGCAGACACCAGACAGTTTACCCAAAGGCAAACGCCCGCACTATCATCTAACGATTACCCCAGAAATTCAAAACTATCCAAGTAACGATGAGTTGGCTGATGCGACGCGAGTCAATGAGTTGCTAGAGGGGTTGATTCGTATTGATCCCACTCAGTGGATGTGGTTCCATCGTCGTTTCAAAAATGGTCCTGATGGTCGTACTGATATCTATAAGTAAGCGTGTATTGCTACGAAAAATGGCCAGAAAATTTGCTATACTTTGCAGCTTATATTACCTACATATAAATAACAATTAATTTATAATAAATTGAAAAACAAAACTTTTATAAATAAAACCTTGATGAACCAAATAATGGATTTACCATGAATAACACTCATATTTCTGATAACCAAAATTCTGACAACCAAGCTCCTGATCACTCAACGCAAGTCAAACGCATTTTGACGGGCATTAAACCGACGGGTACCTTGCATTTAGGAAATTACGTTGGCGCGATTCGTCCAGCCATTCAGTCTATCCAAAACAGTGATGACGAAGCATTCTTTTTTTTAGCAGATTACCATGGCATTATCGGCTGTTATGATCCTACTATTATTCATGAATCGACCAAAGCCATTGCAGCGACTTGGCTTGCCTGTGGTCTGGATCCTGAGCGCGTCACTTTTTACCGTCAATCAGATGTGCCGGAAATACCAGAGCTTGCTTGGATTTTGAACTGCTCATGTGCCAAAGGTTTAATGAATCGTGCTCATGCTTATAAAGCAGCTGTTGATATTAATATGAAAAAAGAAGACGTCGATCCTGATCAAGGTATTAATATGGGATTGTTTGGCTACCCTGTACTCATGGCAGCAGATATCTTGATATTTAATGCCACACATGTACCTGTCGGTCGCGACCAAATTCAGCATGTTGAAATGGCACGTGATATTGCTGGTACCTTTAACCATCGCTATAAAACGCTCTTTACCTTACCATCTGCCGTTGTAGATGACGATATCCCATTACTAACGGGTTTGGATGGTCGCAAGATGAGTAAGAGCTATGGCAATACCATTCCGCTATTTGGTGATTCTAATCCACAAGTTAGCGCCGAAAAGCAGATGCATAAAGCCATCATGAAAATTGTGACCAACTCACAACTGCCTTCTGAGCCAAAAGACCCTGACGATTCGGCTATTTTTGAGATTTATAAAGCCTTTGCTACTCCTACAGAAATTGCTGATATGCGCGCGCAGTTTGCCGCTGGTATCGGCTGGGGCGATGCTAAACAAGCCCTGTTTGAGAAAATAAATACGGAAATAGCACCCTTCCGCGCGCGTTATGAGCATCTTATGGCTAACCCAAAAGAGCTAGAAGAAATCTTACAAATGGGTGCAGAAAAAGCCCGTCGTCATAGCCGTAAGCAACTAGATAAAGCGCGTCGTGCCATTGGTATCCGTCCACTTGCCAAACTTAAATAATAAACAAAGTATTGGTAGATATTATTAATGTCGATGCATGAAGGTTTTGAACGTACTTATTTTTTGTCTTATTGTCAGTCTGTATATGATACGGACAAAGCGTATGACTCTGAGCAAACGAATAGACTTAATCGTCATCGTCATGTAGAACTGGATTCTGCTCAATTTCTAGCCAATATTGCCATGATAAGAAAGCCCAATAAAGTACTGGAGATTGGTACTTCAACTGGGTTTTCTACATTATGGCTTGCTTATGGTTTACGTCGCCAGTCTAACATTGAGTTTATATCGTTAGATATAAATAAAAGCCGAAGCGATGCTGCTAGGAAACACTTACAGAATACTGGTTTATACCCTCTCGTCAGGTTAATAGTGCAAGACGCCTTTGTTTTTCTAAATGAGACTGATGACATTTTTGATTTGATATTTTTAGATGCGGAGCGTCAGTTTTATTCCAATTATACCGAACGTCTACATAAAGTATTAAGTGTTGGCAGTGTTCTTATTGTAGATAATGTCATCTCTCATGGTGGTGAGGTTTGTGAATTCTTAACAGAATTCATAAATAATTCTCGTTATATTTGTCATACTTTGGATATTGGTGCAGGATTATTTATGGCAGTATGTCAGGAACCTTAAGCATGATAGATATATTTGATACTACTGCTATTCGCATTTACCAGACATCCGTACAACATCTACCAGAAGATCTCTATGTGCCGCCGCAAGCCTTTGCCATTTGGCTTGAGCAGTTTGCCGGACCATTAGATTTCTTGCTATATTTGGTCAAAAAAAATAATGTTGATCTGACCCAAATGCCGATACTACCCATAACGGAGCAGTATTTGGCTTACATCAGCGAATTAGATACCGAGCATTTTGAATTGGCAGGCGATTATCTTTTGATGGCGTCCACGTTGATTGCCATTAAAACCGAGCTATTGCTGCCCAAGCCTGAAACTCCGAGCGATGAGCGTGATCCAAAAGCAGAACTGATTGAGCGCCTTGAAGAATATGCGCAAATCAAAGTAGCCAGTCAACGCTTAGATAATCTGGTGCGTCTTGAGCGTGATGTGTTTTTGGCCATGGTCAGTATGCCCGGTCAAGACGTCATGAATGCGGAACTACCTAGCTATTCGCCAAACCTTTTGATTGACAGCCTATTTAAAATGCAACTGCAGCCCGATTATCAAATGCATACCATCAAAGTCGATGCTGTTCCGCTTGCTGATCGTATTGCCAGTATTAGCCGACAGCTCAGTACGGATGGCGAGCGCTCTTTTTATGAGCTACTAGATAAAACACAAGGTAAAATAGGTGTGGTTGTCAGCTTCGTCGCCATACTAGAGCTGATAAAACGACAGTTGGTTGGTATCGTAAATACTGATTTAGAAAGTCACCCTACCACTGACAATAATAATGCTGAAGACCGTCATATTAAACCCTTAACGTTACAGTGGTTGGCATAGTTATTATTCACCTATCTATTCCTATAAATATCGATACACATTATCATTTAAAAAGAGTCGCTTCCTAATGACAGATACTGACAATACCAAGCAAGATCATGACAAACCATCCTCATTATCTACCGCTTTACTGTCATTGACCGAAGAGCAGCGACAGCATCTAGAAGACTTAAGCAAGCATATCGAAGTGCTATTACATGCGTCAGAAGCGCCCCTCACCGCCACTGTTTTAAGAAAACACCTGTCTTTAACGGCTAAAGAGCTAACACAGGCTTTGGCACTACTAAAACAGCGCTTGGATATGGGCGTGCTAAGCTTGCACGAAACTGCCAGCGGTTATCGACTGCAAGTCGCGAATAATTATAGTGCCTTAATTCAACGCGTCTTCCCGCAGCGCCAAGAACGCCTGAGCCAAGCCTTACTTGAGACGCTTAGTGTGATTGCTTATAAACAGCCAGTGACTCGTAGCGACATAGAGCACGTGCGCGGTGTGACGCTATCAAGCAATATACTGCGTCAACTATTTGATAAAGGCTGGATTGAAGAGAAAGGTTACAAAGAAACCTTGGGTCGCCCAGCATTGCTACAGACCACGCCACAATTTTTAGATGCCTTTGGACTGAGTGAGTTGAGCGAGTTGCCACCGATGCCAGATATCAGCGCCATCAAAGCGATGTCTTAAGCCTTTAGAGCGTGAAGCCTTTAAAAATCATTAAGCAATTAAAACATAGTATAGAAGAGATTTAGCAGTATTTTCCAGAGAATCTTTATTCAAAAAAAAGACAGACCGCATAGGATCTGTCTTTTTTATTTAATCAATAAAGCCGTTGATTAGCCATCAATAATTGGCTCTTGCTAACGGCCTATTATTGATTGATAACATCAACGCCTTTTGGTGGCGTAAACTTAAACTGACTGCTACTGATGCTTGGGTTTAGTTTGATACTACTGAATTTGATGGAAGTGGTTTGACCAAGGCTGTCATTTAGCACCATCATTACGGGCTTCCCACCGCTAAAACTCATTGATAAGCTCTTAAAGCTGGCACTGTCTGATTTTGGGTACAGCACGTAGTAATTTTTATTATCATATGGCTGGGTAATTTTGAAATTCTTGTCAATTTGGCTTGGGTCGCCTGATAACAGCAGTGCTGGCGTATTGCCAACTTGGCTATCAACGTTTTGCTTGGTGGCTTGCTCTAAATCCTTGTCATAAACCCACATGGAGTTACCATTAGCGACGATCAGTTGCTGTGATGGCGACTTTGTTTCCCAGCGGAAATTATTTGGGCGTTGTACACTCATCGTACCCGTAAAAGTACCACTGTTGGCACCTTTGGTCGTTTGGCTAAAGTTAGCCGTCATGCTTTTGGTATTTGTCAGCAGCTTGTTTAAACGTTTGGCAGCGGTCAAATTATCAGCTGGTGCAGCAGTAGCTGATTGTGTCAATACCATCATCGGGGCTGCGACACCAAGCGATGTCATTAATACACCAGCTAAAGCACCGCTCATCATTTTTTGTTTTAAAGTTGTTTTGTTGGTTAATAAAGTCATCATAAATCCTCTCTAAAAATGCATAATCGCTTAAAAATTGTCGCTTTAAAGTAAGACATCTTATTAAAATTTTTGTTTTCCATAAATATTTATCTAGCAGCCATAAAACGGGTGCTCATAAACAATGACAACAGTGTGCCAGTTTTTTTATTACACGCCTAGTCATGATTTGCAATCTTTACTACCGCTGCCATACACGCTTGTAACTACTCTTTTGACCATTATTGTGATCATAAGTGGCTACACAATAATAAACCGCATGGATGGTGAGTTTTTTGACTATTCATTATTTCCTAACGTTATTTACTAATATTGTTTAGCAGCATAAAGCCAATTTAGCATCCTTAACCCCTACGAAAATGACTAAAAAAAAGCCCCTACTACCAAACGGTAATAGAGGCTTTTTAGTCATCGGATTATTTTAGTCTTTGACTAAAACAACCTAGATGGGCAATTATGCGCTTTCAACCATTACATAACGACGGTTGAACTTACCTTTGGTCGCAAACTTTACCACACCGTCATTCAGTGCAAATAAAGTATGGTCACGACCCATGCCAACGCCTTCGCCTGCGTGGAATTCTGTACCACGTTGACGAACGATGATGTTACCAGCTGTGATAGCTTGGCCACCAAAGATTTTAACGCCTAGCATTTTTGGGTTTGAATCACGACCATTACGGCTTGAACCGGCAGCTTTCTTATGTGCCATGGGAAAATCTCCTTGTTAATTTGACTTATCGCTGATGCGATAACTCTTAAGCATTTAGTGCACTATTTAGCAGTAATTGCTAAGTGGATAATTAGGCATTAATGGCTTTGATTTTTAACAAGGTATACCATTGGCGGTGACCTTGCTCTTTGTGATAATGCTTACGACGGTTGTGCTTAACGATACGGATTTTTTCGCCGCGACCATGTTCAACCACTTCAACTTCAACGCTAGCACCTTCAACGATAGGCTGACCGATTTTGACAGTTTCGCCGTCAACAATCATCAATACATCTTCGAATTTAATTGTTGCGCCAGTTTCTGCTTTTAGTAGTTCAACTTTAAGCAACTCATCGACAACTACACGGTGCTGTTTACCACCAGTTTTGATTACTGCGTACATTGTATGACTCCGTTTAACCCGTGTGCCGTGGCTGATGTTATACCAACGCTTTTACGACGAACACGACAGGGAAAAATTAAAGGCAAGATTTTACGGCTTTTTGCTCATAAAAGCAAGCCGTCTATCTCACTTGTTTGACTGGTTTTTGTAAGGCAGTTACACGAATAACCACCTCACTTTTTATTATATCTACTGCTGATTAGGAGCGCATCTAAGATGCTACTCCAACAAAAAAACACTATATAATAATAGCGGCTATTATAACTTATATAATCAGCGACTTACAGCCTTTTATACATCTCTTAAATGACCTTAAATACCGCCGATAAATGACCATTAATTATAGTGAAATTTCAGCCAATTTTTACAGTTTTTATGTCAATTTCTATATATAGTAAATCTTATATAAAAGATAGGCGCGATGTTTTAGGCACTTTTTAACCCACAATCTAAAGGCATAGCTATGCTATTATAGAAAATAATGCCTTACCTATCTATAAAACTAAGGCTATAAAAAATTCTCTTTATTCTTATTAATATGACTATTTATTATGACCAGCATCCCTTCACATAAAACAGATTCAATGACTCAATCAACGCCTAATTATGCTGATATCCAAAGTATCGTGGCGGATGATTTTGAGATTATGGACAAGCAAGTATTCGGTAGTCTTAATTCCAAAGTTCAACTGGTAATGAGTGTCTCACAGCATGTAATCAATGCTGGTGGTAAGCGCATGCGCCCGCTGATTACCTTGTTATGTGCACGCATGTTTGAGGACAAGCCCTCAGAAAAAGCCATGCATCTAGCCGCTATTACTGAAATGCTGCATACAGCGACCTTGGTTCATGACGATGTGATTGATGAGTCAGGACAGCGCCGTGGTAAGCCGACTGCTAATGCCACTTGGGATAATGCCACCGCGGTACTGGTCGGTGACTATCTGATTGCTCGCGCCTTTAATTTATTAGTTGGCTTCCAAAGCCTGCCACTGTTGCAAGTATTCTCAGATGGCACCTGTGATATCGCTGAAGGCGAAGTATTACAGCTCCAGCATCAGCACAACCCTGCCGCGACAGAAGAGGATTACTTGCGCATTATTGATGGTAAAACCTCGCGGCTGTTTATGATGGCGACTCAAGGCGCTGCAATTTTACAAGACAGAATAGAGCATATGCAGGCTTTAGGCGATTTTGGTCAGCACTTTGGCAATGCTTTTCAAATTATCGATGATGTACTCGACTATAGTGGTGATAGTGAGATAATGGGCAAAAATTTAGGAGACGACCTCGCTGAAGGTAAGCCAACCCTGCCAACCATCAAAGCGCTTGAGCTGCTAAAAGACAGCGACATCGAAGGCTATGAGCAGTTGCGTGTCGCTGTACAAACTGGAAAGACACCAAATGCTGAACAACTTATTGAGTTAGTGCGCCGCTCAGGATCATTAGATTACTGTAAGCAACGCGCTTGGGAAGAAACCAAGCTGGCGCAACAAGCATTGAGTACGCTACCTGACAATCGTTATCGCACAGGCTTATATCAATTGACTGAATTGGCTAGCGCACGCTTGCTGTAGTCAGTATCGTCATAACAGCTGTCAATACTTGCGGCTAGCAGCCATTAACTGTTGATAAAGACCCTTAATGAGTAATTGTGTTAATGGTCACAGTTAATAGTTGCTAAAGTTTTTGTTTTGTTGGCAAACCTTATTTATCATTCATTAAAGACCTTACAATCTATATGGTTATACTATTTTCACAAAAGTTTACAATTATTTCTCATTGACCGTTGTATGACTGTACATTAGCTGTTAATGAAGATGGCGCTTGCCATGACAGTATTTCATGCATTCACAAAAGCTGATATTACGGTTTCTAACCATAAATCCTGCGCTCAACTACTTGACTGTGGGGTTATCCCGATAGTTTATAATTACTCGTTAACTTTACTAATCAAGGTTGTGGTTTGGCTACAGCTTTGATGCTTAAGATTCTTACACCGATACTTGATACTTATATCGCTATTAGAGATTCTAATAGTGATGTTTGGCTAAATTCATATTATTAAGAACAAATTTAGCCGAGAAAGTAAAGCTCATTAGAATCAATACTCATTTTTATATTCAATACGCTTAGATTTATTGATAAACTTTTTATACTGTCATTACTTATTTTATACCTATTGCCGAGGACATTGATGAAGCACTCTACTCTTGCGCTTGTAATAGCATCTGTACTATCTGGAGCTGTACTGATTGGCTGTGACAAAAACGAGGACGCCGCTGGCGCAGATGCCGCACAGCAGCAGATGCCGCCTGCGGTTGTTAACGTCCAGACTGTCACGCTCGATACTGTACCCCAAGTACAGACTTTTTCTGGACGTACCACGGCTTATCAGACTGCCGACGTCCGCCCACAAGTTAATGGCGTTATTGACGAAGTATTGTTCCGTGAAGGCGGCAACGTCAAAAAAGGCCAGCCACTTTATCGTATCAATACTGATAACTACGCTTCTTCTGTCACCAGTGGTCAGGCAGCAGTGCAACAAGCACAAGCAAATTACCAGACTGCACAAGCAAATAATGCCAATGCAAAAGCCGAGCTAGCCAGCCGTCAGGCATCATTGGCACAAGCACAAAATGATTTACAGCGCTTACAAGGCTTGGTCAGCATCGACGCCATCTCAAAGCAGCAGTATGAGCAGGCACAAACACAAGTACGTACTGCACAAGCAGCGGTACAAAGTGCGGTCGCCGCTGTTGGACAGACACAAGCAGGCATCGAAAGTGCAAAAGCAGGCATTCAAACTGCTCAAGCGGGTTTAGATGCTAGTAACCTAGATCTTAACCGTACCATCGTACGTGCCCCGCTGTCAGGTCGTACTGACCGCTCTAGTGTCACCGCTGGTACTTTGGTCAGCGCAGGTCAAGCTGATCCGCTGGTGACTATCTCACGCTTAGATCCTATCTATGTTGATATCAGTCAATCATCCTCTGAGCTATTAAAACTGCGTCAGCAAATCGCTGAAGGCAAAGCACAGCCGGGCATGAATTCGGTTGAGTTGGTATTAGAAGATGGCTCAGTCTACCCAGTACGCGGCAAGCTTGCTTTATCTGAAGCAAAGGTTGACGAATCAACAGGCGCTGTGACCTTGCGTGCTATTTTCCCTAACAGCAATAACATCTTGCTGCCTGGTATGTATGTGACGGCACGTTTGACACAGAGCGTGATTACCAATGCTGCATTGGTACCGCAAAGCGCCGTAATGCGTACACCAAAAAGTGAGACGCAAGTTTACATCGTTGATGAAAATAATAAAATCCAAGTACGTCCTGTCACTATTAATGGCACTTATAAAGGCCAGTGGGTTGTCACTGACGGCTTACAAGCAGGAGACAAGATAGTTGTTATCGGCGGCTCAAAAGTTAAGCCTGAACAAGAGGTGGTCGTTAAGCCATTAGAGAATCCAAACCCAGCACCAGCTAAAGAAGGTGCCTCTAATGCCCAGACGCCGCCGCAAGCTGCTAAAGCGATGGATAAGCCAGTTAGCAAAGATGCCACTGCTCAGAAACCAGCAGAGTCTACCGCTAACTAATTCCATTCAAAGATAGGAAGACTAGGAATATACTATGTCACGTTTTTTTATTAATCGCCCTATTTTTGCATGGGTTATGGCTATTTTAGTCATGCTCATCGGGGTGATATCGGTCATTAACTTACCGATTGAGCAGTATCCACGTATTGCACCACCGACGATTTCAGTCAGCGCAAGCTATCCTGGTGCTAATGCTCAGACGGTTGAAGATTCAGTCGTTCAGATTATTGAGCAACGCATGAAGGGTCTTGATGGTCTGATGTATATGTCGTCATCGAGCTCCTCGAATGGTGCTGCATCCATTACGCTCACTTTCGAAAATGGTACAGATTCTGATACTGCACAGGTACAGGTACAGAACAAACTCCAAGCCGCCATGAGCTCACTACCCGAGTCGGTACAGCGTCAAGGCGTCAACGTTAATAAATCCTCTAGCAGCTTTTTAATGGTGCAAGGTTTTATTTCTGAAGATGGCAGCATGGATCGTGCGGATATCGCCGATTATGTCAACTCAAACGTTGTTGACCAGTTAAGCCGTGTGGAAGGTGTTGGTGAAGTACAAGTTTTCGGTTCTGCTTATGCCATGCGCATTTGGTTAGATCCGGCGCGCTTACGTAGCTATAACATGGTGCCAGCGGATGTGGTTGAGGCAGTACGTGCACAAAACGCCCAAGTATCTGCCGGTCAGCTAGGTCAAGCACCTGCTGATACCAGTCAACAGGTTATCAATGCGACTGTCACGGTTCAAAGCTATCTACAAACGCCTGATGAATTTAAAAATATTCTATTAAAAACCGATACCGCTGGCGCAAAAGTGCGTTTAGGTGATGTGGCAGAGGTTGAGATTGGTAGTGCAGACTACGGCGTAGTGTCGCTATACAATGGTAAAGAAGCAGCTGGTCTTGGTATTTCATTGGCGGGTGGTGCAAACGCACTGGAAACTCGTGAAGCCGTTGGGGCTCGTATGGCAGAGCTGGAAGCAAACTTCCCAGCAGGTCTAACATCCGTTATCCCTTATGACACCACACCATTTGTGCGCTTGTCTATCGAACAAGTGGTTATGACACTGCTTGAGGCAATTGTTCTCGTATTTATCGTTATGTTCGTTTTCTTACAGAACTGGCGTGCGACTATCATTCCTACTCTTGCCGTACCTGTCGTACTACTTGGCACCTTCGCTGTACTTTACATCGCTGGTTTTAGTATTAACGTCTTGACCATGTTTGCCATGGTACTATCCATCGGTCTGTTGGTCGATGATGCGATCGTCGTCGTCGAAAACGTTGAGCGTATCTTGGAAGAAGATCCTGATATCTCTATTAAGGATGCTACCGTACAATCGATGGGCGAGATTAGTAAAATCGTTATCGGTATTGCGCTGATTCTATCTGCCGTATTCGTACCGATGGCATTCTTCGGTGGCTCAACAGGTGTGATTTATCGTCAGTTCTCTATCACCTTGATTACCAGTATGGTGCTATCGGCCTTAGTAGCGCTTATCTTTACCCCTGCCCTTTGTGTGACCTTACTCAAGCGTAGCAAGAGCCATGATAAAGGTAATACAGAAGAGCAAAAAGGCTTCTTTGGTTGGTTTAACCGCTCGTTTTATAAAGTCAGTCGTAGTTACGAGAATTTAGTTGGCAAAAGTTTCCGCTTGAAGTGGCTATACTTAATTCTTTATGCTGCCATTATCGGTATTATGGCAGTGGTATTCTTACGTATTCCCGGCTCGTTCTTACCAGAAGAAGATCAAGGTATTATGTTTACCTTGGTTCAGTTACCTGCTGGCGCGACGCTTGATGAAACGCAAGAAGTGCTCGATAAAGTCAGTGATTATTACAGTACCCAAGAAGGCGATAATATCGCTTCAGTCTTTACGATCGCAGGTTTTAGTTTTGCAGGACAAGGGCAGAATATGGGACTGGCCTTTGTACGTTTATCGGATTGGGCTGATCGTCCCGGTGAAGAAAACACTGCACAGGCTGTCGCTGATCGCGCCATGGGTTACTTCTTTACCCAGCTAAATGAAGCCCAAGTATTTGCGATTGTACCGCCAGCCATTACCGAACTTGGTAACGCCAGTGGTTTTGACTTAATGATTCAAGACACCGGTAACCTTGGTCATGAGGGTCTACTCGAAGCACGTAATATGCTGCTTGGCATGGCTGCGCAAAACGACAAAGTCGCAGGCGTTCGTCCAAATGGTCAAGAAGATGCACCGCAGTTAAAAGTGAATATTAATCAAGAGCAGGCCGCTGCTTATGGCTTGTCACTTGCTAGTATTAATAGCGTTATTTCTACCGCTTGGGGCTCAAGTTATATTAATGACTTCGTCGATCGCGGGCGTATTAAACGCGTCTTTGTTCAAGGTGAACCAAGCAGCCGCACTAACCCTGAAGATATTGCTAAATGGTATGTACGCAACGATGTAGGTGAAATGATTTCATTTGATGCGTTCTCTAGCAGCGAATGGCAATCTGGCTCACCGCGTCTGACCCGTTATAACAGCTTACCATCGATGAATATTCAAGGTAGTGCTGCACCCGGTCTAAGTACGGGTGAAGCGATGAGTTCAATGGAAGCAATGATGGAGAATCTGCCTGAAGGTGTGGGCTATGAGTGGACGGGTATGTCACTTGAAGAGCAAAAGTCAGGTGCACAAGCGCCGATGCTATACGCGCTCTCAATCTTGGTGGTATTCTTATGTCTAGCAGCCTTGTATGAAAGCTGGTCCATTCCCTTCTCTGTGCTATTGGTCATTCCACTTGGGGTATTAGGTGCAGTCATCTTTACTTGGCTACGTGGCTTTAATAACGATATTTATTTGCAGGTAGGTCTACTCACAGTCGTTGGTCTATCCGCTAAAAATGCTATCTTAATCATTGAGTTTGCAAAAGAGCACCAAGAGGAAGGCTATAGTCTGAGAGAAGCCGTTATGACAGCAGCGCGTCAACGTTTACGCCCGATTATCATGACCTCGCTTGCCTTTGGACTGGGTGTTGTGCCATTATTTATCGCCACAGGTCCTGGTTCAGGCAGTCAAAATGCCATCGGTACCAGTGTACTAGGTGGCGTCGTGACCGCGACATTGTTAGGTATCTTCTTTATTCCCATGTTTTATATTTGGGTACGTAGTATGTTCCCGTACAAATACGAGAATAATAAACCAAATGATAAAGATGATGGTCATGGTACGCCTGACCCGAAAAACCCAACGCCTTCTGAGAATTATCAGCCTGCAAGCTTTGGAGACAATACACAATGAGTGTTCAGAAAACATATAACACCAACTCAGCAGCGGTAGCAAACATTGCTATCACTGCGCAACCAGCGGGCTCACATATGCGCAGAAATGCTGGTCGCCTAATCGGCTTGACCGTTTTAGCGATGAGCATGGCTGCTTGTAACACGATTCCAAAAGCAGATATGCGCCCTGTGCTTGCTGAGCCAAATATTCCTATCGAACAAACCTATGGGGCATTCGATAAAGAAACGGTTAGTAGCGCTGATCAAGCAAGTATTGCGGGTCAACGCTGGCAAAATTTTTATAGTGACGAGCGTTTAAAGGGCTTGATTGCTTTAGGGTTAGAGAACAACAAAGATTTTGAAAGTGCTCGTTTAGCAATCGAGAAAGCACGCGCACAGTATCAAATTACTGATCTTAATGATCTACCAGCGATTAATGGTAATGGTGGATATACGCGTCAAGCACAAAATAGAACCGACAAAAACCCCAACAGTAGCTATAACGTTAACCTAGGCTTGGCTAATTACGAGTTGGACTTTTGGGGTAAAATTGCTAGCTTAAAAGATCAAGCGCTACAGAATTTCTTAGCCACTACAGCGGCCAAAGACTCGACCCAAATCAGCTTGATTAGTAACATCGCTCAGAGCTATGCCAACTTGAGCTATAGCTTAGCGCAGTTAAAGCTGGCAGAAGCCACGGTTGAGAGTCGTGAAAAGTCCCTGTTTATCGCTGATAAACGCTTTGAAGCAGGCATTGATCCGAAGCTGCCATCTTTGCAAGCCAGTGCGTCATTAGAAAATGCCAAACTTGCTGTCCTACGGGCACAAAGTAGCATTTTAAAATCACGTAACGCCTTGCAGTTCTTGGTGGGTGGACCGATTCCAACCAATCTAATTCCAACACCAGCAGTCAGCAACATCACTAGCCAGCAGATATTTAGTGCAGGCTTACCAAGTGAGTTGCTACGTTATCGCCCAGATGTACTGCAAGCAGAATACAACCTAAAAGCCGCTGGAGCCAATATCGAAGTGGCACGCGCGTCTTATTTCCCGTCTATTAGCTTAGCCAGTAGCATTGGGGTTAGTAGCGGCAGTTTAGATGACTTATTCAAAAGCGGCGCTGTCGGTTGGTCGTTTGGTCCAAGCATTAGCGTGCCTATCTTTGACGCTGGTCGCTTAGACGCCAATTACGATGTGGCTAAAATTGAGCGTGAACAAACGCTCGCAGGCTACGAGAAATCTATCCAAACTGCGTTCCGTGAAGTGTCAGATGTACTCGCGACACGAGCCACATTGGGTGAGCAGCTCGAAGCACAATACCGTCTACAAGATAACTTTGAACAAACATTCCAGATAGCAGATGCACGCTTTAAAGCAGGTATTGCCAACTATCTAGATGTGCTAGATGCACAGCGTTCATTGTTCTCAACGCAGCAAGGTATTTTGGATTTAGAGCTACAAAAAATTGTGAGCCAAGTCGAGCTATACCAAGTGCTGGGTGGCGGTGCCAATCTGGATGTACCAACGGCGATTCCTGTACCGCATAAAAACTTAGTGCAACTAGTGAATCTACCTGCCAATAGCAATAAAGCAAAAGCGGCAAATGCTATCGATGCGGTTAGCTCAGCACGAGTTGCTTCTGCACAAGAAGCAAACGCCATTAAACAAGCGCAACCATCGGAAACGGCCACTTTTGAGCCAACCGCTGTCGTTGATGTCAATAATGATGGCAAAAAAGATGCTGCCATAGGAGTCGTTACCAAACAGACGACGTATAACGAAACCAGCATTGAGCAAGTACCGGTCACGCAGATCGTTGAGCCTTAAACACTCATAAATAGTGTGAGGTGATTTCCTTCACATTGATAGTCGATAAGTACAAAAAGCCCTACCGACTTGGTAGGGCTTTTTGCTTTTGTAAGGTGCTTTTAGTTATAGTAGGGAAATTAGCTTACACATACTTTTATCCACTTATTAATGTCCGTGATATAAAAAAACATATGCTTCAAAACAGCTTATTTAATCAAGCTGATAAATAACAATGACTAAAATCTAATGAGGACAAATCATGACTTATACCTTTAACCGTCAATTCCCTGAAACTCGTCTACGTCGATTACGCTACAACGATAACGTACGCGCGATGATTCGTGAAGTTGAGCTGCATCCTAAGCACTTTATCGCCCCTGTCTTCGTCTTAGAAGGCAAAAATAAGCGCGAAGCAATCGCTAGTATGCCAGGCGTTGAACGCTTATCGATTGACCTGCTGATCAACTATGCCAAAGAATTATTAAGCGAGGGCGTCACTACCATCGACATCTTCCCTGTTATTGATAATTCCTTAAAAACACCCGACGGTAAATCAGCTTATGACGAAAACGCCCTTACTGCTCGTACCGTAAAAGCGATCAAAGATGCTGTGCCTGAAATGGTGGTAATGACCGATGTGGCGTTAGATCCTTATACCTCGCACGGTCAAGATGGACTGCTGGATGATTCAGGCTATGTCGTTAACGATGCAACGGTTGAAGTATTGGTTAAGCAAGCATTAGTACACGCTCGCGCTGGTGCTGATATCATCTCGCCTAGTGATATGATGGATGGCCGTATCAAAGCTATGCGTGACGCCTTTGAAGCCGAAGGCTTTGTGAATACCGCTATCATGGCTTACTCTGCCAAATATGCTTCTGCATACTATGGCCCGTTCCGTGATGCAGTCGGCAGTGCTGGCAACCTAAAAGGTGGACACAAGAAACAGTACCAGATGGATTTCGGTAATCGTGCTGAAGCGCTGCACGAAGTGGCGATGGACATAGCCGAGGGTGCAGATATGGTCATGATTAAGCCGGGTCAGCCGTATCTAGACCTTATTCGTGAAGTTAAAAATACCTTTGGCGTACCGACCTTTGCTTATCAAGTGTCTGGTGAATATGCGATGCACATGGCTGCGATTCAAAACGGCTGGCTAACCGACGCGGTGATTTTAGAATCGTTAATTGGTTTCCGCCGTGCGGGTGCTGATGGAATTTTGACGTATTTTGCGCTAGAAGCCGCTCGTCAGTTGAATAATGCGTAATATAAATTAAGCAGCTTTTTATTTATACCGTCAATCTATCGCGCCAACTGTAATCAATCAGCTGGCGCGATTTTTTATTGGTCTTATTTTAATACCTCAATAAAACTTATAAACGTGTACGCTCGTGTGGCTCATTAAAATCAAGCACTGGACCAACAGGAATGATACGCGTGGGATTGATATTGGCATGGCTAATATAATAATGCTGCTTGATATGATCAATGCTTACCGTCTCTGCAATACCTGACACTTGATATAAATCACGCAGATAGCCCCAAAGATTGGGACAATCAACAATACGGCGCATATTACATTTAAAGTGTCCGACATATACCGCATCAAAACGCACCAGCGTAGTAAATAAACGCCAATCCGCCTCAGTAATCGTATTACCTAGCAAATAACGCTGATCTGTCAAACGTGCCTCTAGCGTCTCTAATACATCGAATAGCTCCGTCACCGCTTCTTCATAAGCCTCTTGTGTGGTCGAAAATCCTGCTTTATAAACGCCATTATTAACCGCAGAATAAACGAGATCATTAACTGCATTAATTTCTGCTAATAACTCGGTTGGTAAAAAATTACCTGCTAGTGCCCCAACCTCATCAAAAGCTGAGTTAAACATACGAATGATCTCAGAGGACTCATTACTGACGATGGTATTGGTTTTTTTGTCCCATAATACTGGTACCGTCACCCGTCCTGTATAGTCAGGCTTTGCCGCCGTATAAATCTCATATAAGTAATTAGCATTTACGATAGGATCAGCAATCACGCCCTCGCCCTCTGCAAACGTCCAGCCCTTATCACCCATAAATGGATGCACCACTGACAGCGAAATCAGGTCTTGCAAACCCTTTAGCTGACGGTAAATAATGGTACGATGTGCCCAAGGACATGCAAGCGAGATATATAAATGATAGCGATCAGCTTCGGCTTTAAAACCGCCAACACCTGATGAGCCTGCGCTGCCATCGACCGTGACCCAATTTCTAAAACCGGCATCTTCTCGCTCAAAACGTCCACCGCTCGCCTCCGTGTCATACCATTTGTCTTGCCATTGACCATCAACCAATAGACCCATTCCGCTCTCCTCAACATTCTATTTTGATATAATTTTTGTGAAATATGCATACTGTGAAGTCATTATAACTATCCTCACTTTATTTTGAGAATGATACCAGTTATATACTGCCTAGCTATTAGGATTTGTAGTTCTACTGACAATAAAAATAAACCAATTTCAATCACTATTTAATCTAACTACATAAGACCTCTTGCAAAAGTAGCAGAG
>NZ_DKHR01000024.1:0-25419 GCF_002453835.1 Psychrobacter sp. UBA6739 | reverse complement strand
GGCATACTTTTTAGAACACCACCAGTTGTTTAAATAAGAGTATTATTATTTTATTTTAAAGTAAACTTAAGTTTTCTAAATTAAGAGGCGCTTTTCTGAATTGAGGCATTATTTGCTTAATTGGATAAAGATTTTGGTGCTTCTCGTTTTTAAAATTACTCTATAAAGGACTGTGTTATGAAATTTTTTAAATTGAGCGCATTAGCGTTAGCCAGCACGTTAGCGTTAGCAGGCTGTGGTGATGACAATAATAATAACTCTTCTGGTAATGGTACTAATACGCCTGATGTGCCAGTTAAGCCGCCTGTCGATAATAGTTTGTCTGAAATCGAGCAAGCGAAAGAGATGATTCGTACCGCCAAGCTATTTGTCAGTGACAATAAAGCGGTTACAGATGCTTACGAAGATGTAAGTGATATCCTTACAGAAAAGCAAGATACACGTCTGGGTTATACCTTCGATATCCCAAGTGATCTAAAATACTATATGGAAGAGAATGATGTATCACAGCTCACGGCAGCGGACATTACTGCACTGGCTAATGATAAAGAGTTTGAAACAGCATTAGGAAATATAGTCTTGACCCCAGAAAAAGACTTCTTGGCGACGTTAAATACTGATGGTAAGTTTACCTTAACTGGTAGCACCAAGGTTGATATTGAAGAATACGATTATGTGTATAACCCGCAAACAGGTTTGTATGGACCTGTTGTCGTCAATCAAGACAATTTTAAGGTAGCATTTGATGGCTTTGAAGATGCGTTAAGCTCAAACACCAGTACAGATAACTTTAACGGTAGTTTGGGTTTCAAGAGTATTAACATTGGCACTGGCACTAATACCGTTACTCTCAACTCAAGTACTAAAGGCGCAACAGTCAGTGGTCAATTCAGTGATAAAGTCGTGGTCAATGATGAGTTTGATATCAATGACGCAAATAGAGAAGGCATCACGCTAGAAAAGGCGGTCATCAAATTAAGCAGCCTGAAGTTGACGGCTAATGATAGCGTGATTGAAGCAAAAGATTTTGAATTTGCCGCACTGGATGTCAGCAGAAAGCTGGCAGATAACAGTCTGGTGGTTAGAACAATCCCTTATAAGTTTGCTATAACGGGCAAGATGACCAAGCAAAAACCGATGACTGATGTAGAGATTACACTGAACGCGACTGCCAATGACGCTGATATAAAGAAATTTATCATAATCGATGAAGTCGGTGATATCGAAGAGGCCGCCAATAAATACGTAGGTATGGAAATCGTATTGGCGATTAAAGGCAAGGTAACGAAAGAGAGTACAACGACGATTCCGCTTGATTTCCAAGCCAATCTTAAGCGTACTGCTCGTAATGTTATTGAGCTACAAGGTCTGACTGCTAGCGTAGAGGGTAAGAAGCTATTTGTAACAGGTAAGTCAAGCTTAGATAATAACTATGATGTGGTTAGCACCCAGTTTACCGTTGAGCAAAATAAAGCGTCGATCAAGTTAAATGTTGATGCCAGTGGTGATTTTATCAAAGATAAAATGGGCAAGCTCGGCGATATCATGGTTAACGGTAAAGACTACGGTGATTTAATGGATAATGATGGCAAAGTTACTGCCAAGTTTACTGATAATAGTTTAATTATTCTATAATCAGATCATGTGTCACATCGACTCTCAAACGTTGTTAGTAGCGATTGAGGTATAGCAACACAAAAAAGAGACAGATTCCTGTCTCTTTTTTATGCTCTCTAATAAACGTGAGAAATTTATGCCATATAACGTTTCAAGTCTCTATGGTTTTTTACCTAAAAGCTTAGCATCGCATTTATACAGCCGTACCAAGTTAATCACTACGCCAGCGATTGCGGCTATGATGATATCCAGCGCTGCGGTTGCTGATAGTGCAGATATACCAGCTGCTGATACGAATTTTTACTTCCATCCCCAAGCGACAGGCTTGCTAGACAGTCAGACCAAACAATCAGACGCACAGATAGAGTGGAGTGTGATGGCAACGGCTCATAGCCCAACGCAGCCTATCTCAGCATTTCTAGACGATTGGAGTGCCCCTTTGGACTCGGGTGATCATGCTTATGCCCAAGGTCGGACGTCGCTTGAGATGCGTCCTGCGGGCAGTGCGATTAGCTACGGTCTAGGTTGGCGTTATGATTATTTAATGACGTTTAGCAAAGAGACTGCCGAAGTTTATTGGCAGTATGAAAATAAACAGCCCTCAAGTACCAGTCAAGATTATCCATTATTTTTAGAAGCCAAGCACAATGAAAGATTCGGTGCTAATATTGGTCTGACGCAGCAGCTCATGCCTAACTGGCAATTGACGACTCGGGCCAATCTCTGGCAAGGACTGCATGCACTAGAAGGTAAGATAGTTGGCGATTTAAGCACCAGAGTGTTACCAAATAATGAGGTGACAGACATACGAGACAGTTTGGATAAAACCAACGCTTACATCGATTATTACTATGATGAACCAGCCTTAGGGGAAGAAAATTTAGACTGGAACCCCGCGAAACCTTCGGGATATGGTTATTCGCTCGATTTGCAGCTCACAGGTCAGTTGTCTGATAGTACGCAGTTGTCTCTGAGTGGCTACGATATCCTTGGACGTATGCACTGGAAAGACATGCCAAGCACTCGTTATGCATTGGATTATGACGTCAACGGCAGACCTCTCTATACGATTGAAGGGCAGCTTAGCACTGACGATGTCACACAGACATTGCCATGGCGAGTTGAAGGTAGCCTTCAGCATCAGCTAGACAGTCAGTGGCAGCTCGGTCTACATGGTCAAGTGAATGACATTCAAGACTTATATCAATTATCCGCAGGCTACCAAACGTCCAATGATGCTTTTCCCATTACGGTGACGGGCTTGATAGAGCCGCAGACGCAAGCATTGGGTCTCGCTGTAGACAGTCGTTATGCTGGCATCAAATTGCTGACCGACAGTCTCGATTCAGAAAAAGCCAAACGCAGTGAGATTAGCTTGTATGGACGCTATGCTTGGTAGCTTGATTCATTGCATTGCGTTAATAAAGCAGATGGCTAAAGCGTCGATGTGCATATAATGCGGTGGACGTTACTAAAATTTGTCATGCGTTTTGTCGCGCTGTTCAGGATAAATGACGATCGGACTATAACCTTCGAAGTATAGTCCTGTCGTAGGCAGTGCGTCGTTTGACCAAGCTACCTGCGGCTGTCTTCCATCATAGCAGTCGCGCCTAGTAAACCATTCGATATAATGGGCGGCTCGTAATGCCCTTATATCAAGTGTCGCAAGATTAGTCATATCAGTGCTATCGCACCATTTATGTATAGGAAAGCTTGGTGCTAACCAAGGCGGATAAGTAAAGTTACAGGTATTAATTGGCAAAAAGAATCGTCCCTTTATAACGCCATAACGCTTATCAATTTTGACTTTTTCATGATTTTGAGTATCTACCCATACGGTACGAAACTGCTTGGTTTGCATATGGGTCATTTTACGCTGTAAATTGTCATTGGAGTTGATGCCAACCCAGTTCTCAGGAGCAAAAGGCGCTGATCCCATAAAAAACTTAATCGCCAGCTCCCAATGCTCGACCAGATTTTCTCCATGATTATATAAGATTAAATCCAGCTCACCAGTCGTCTGCTTGCCGTTAAATAACTGTATGTTATTAGCGATTGTCTCGTATAGATGCAACTTACGCGCAAACCCATCTTCTAACCAAAAAGAAATTAACCCTTCAAAATGAAACCCCAATCGATTGGGACTTGGACGCTTGAGTAAATAACGGGTCAATTCTTGATAATCAGTAGTAGTATCTAGTTCTGTTAATCGTTGCTTATACGCTTCAAATTGTACCTGCCAAAATCTGGCGCTATGTACTGAAATCGCATGTGTGTTCTCCTGCGGTGCAAAGTCTATCCACTGCGTTAATACGTTAGGACAAGCAAGTGCATAAGCCAAATCACGCACATAAGGTCGCTTGTAACGCTCCCAAGGGGCATCATCTATAGGGCGGGTAGAGGTGGGCTGAGCGATAGGCTCTGACATAGGATAAACCAGTGTAAAGGTGTAGCATTTACCCTAACGGCTCGCTCTATAAAAGTCTATGGTCAATCGTATTATGTTAATGTTGTGACCACTTGTCGGCTAATGCCTGAAAATAACAAGATATTCTATCCATAACTTGTATCAAGCCAAATATTGTTGCTCGATAATGCCTTACTATTAATACTAAGATGATAATCTATGATAAATAAGCATCTGTAAAATATTTCATGCATGATAAGTCCACTGCCTGTGCGTCTATGGGCGCAACTTTGACTATGGCACAGAAACCTACTTTGCCCTAAGAGCATATTTCACAAGATATTCAGTAAGCAATTAATCATGTTATGGTGGTTAATGACAGCTTAAACTATGACAAGGTTCGAAGGTGCACTCTATTTAATAAAAAAGAAACTTCTAATTATGAGAGTAGGGAGTATGTGAGTGAAGACAAATACTGTATTGCTGCTATCAAGTATAAAATTGAGGAAATAAATTGTGAAACTAGGCCATATTGGTAATGAGAGTAATGGAAAATCAAGTTCTGATGAAAAAAGTAATTATATGTATAATAAAATCAAGCAACAGTTTGAATTGTTTGAATAGATAAAGATGATCGTTATGAGAGGTAATATATTATGAAAGCATGGCTAGTTACTGCTGTTCTGATGGGTGTTACATTCGCTACCAATGCCAATGCCAGTGCTTTTGATGCTATGGATAAGTATTTTAAAGAGTTTGAGGTCGTAGATGAAAACTACCGTTACGTAGACTTAGAAGCCGCGTCTACTTTTTTTGACTTAATGGATCATATGTTTAATAAAAAGATTAAAAATGAGCAACCTGATTTTAAATTGGGTGGTAAAAATCACTTGATGAGCTGGCATGTCGACCTATACTCAAGCTCACTCGCTTTTAAG
Source organism: Psychrobacter sp. UBA6739 (assembly GCF_002453835.1). Taxonomy (NCBI): domain Bacteria; kingdom Pseudomonadati; phylum Pseudomonadota; class Gammaproteobacteria; order Moraxellales; family Moraxellaceae; genus Psychrobacter; species Psychrobacter sp. UBA6739. The sequence goes on along the minus strand of NZ_DKHR01000024.1, from coordinate 20,457 downwards.
AACATGGAGCCTAGTTTCCAAGAGTCGGTTATGACTGAGCTTTGTAATGATTTTTATGGCGCAAAATACCAAGCTGCTAATAATGTTGTGGTTAAGCTATCTAGTTATGACAATCAGGATAATTTGGTAGAAACAGTGGTTTTGAACAAAGATGTCTGTGCAGGGGCTAGTAATCTGTAGATTTGTCATCAAAGTAATTTAAATGTCATACCTACACCTACTAAAAGTAACAACTGTAAGGCATTGCCCAAATTTTAATCAAAAAAAAGCCAACCATTGAAAACAATGATTGGCTTTTTTCTTTACTACTATGTTTGGTCGGAACGGCAGGAAGCAAAGTATAGGCTGAATGCTTTTATATAAAAGGCTTTAGGTTTTATAAAATAAAAATATACCGCAAAATATACCGCAATTTGCAAAAGTCACTTTGGACTTAGCGGCCATCAGTATATAAAAATAACGAAGATCTGTTAGCCGGTATAAATAATTAAGATTGCTTATTGTCACTTTTATTTACAAGTTTTCTTATATTTATCGTTTTCTTTGAAATATTCTTAATGCTGAGCAATAGATAAACGAATAAATTCGCATGCATTTTGAGTGTGCCACCACACATTTAAATCAACTACTGTAAGTAGATGATTACTCCATTTCCTGCTTCCTAAGTTTTTTTCTGCTTCCAATGCCAACTACCTATTTCATTGGCTTAGAGGTGATTTTTTGTTTTGGAATAAATGTCTAAATTAGGGTTTTTTGCTTCCTAAATTTCTTGCTTCCTGACTTTCTGCTTCCAAAAATTATTATCTATTCTTAACAAGAATTCTTTTATTAAATATAACCTTTAATTCCGTTTTCATGCTGGTCTTTATATACCCTACTATCATACAATGAGCTTTATAAGCCGTCATAAGTCGATGTACGCCATCGCAGTACGTGTTAGCCGATTTTTAAGCCTGTCATATCATCCCAAGCATTTACCCTTGCTCAACAAACAATAAGACGAATCCATGACCAAAAACTTCTCTCAAACAGCGGCTTTCATCTGGTCTGTCGCTGACCTATTACGCGGTGACTTTAAGCAATCTCAGTACGGCCGCATCATCCTGCCATTCACTTTATTGCGCCGCTTAGAGTGTGTATTAGAAGAAACCAAAGCAAACGTCGTTGCAGAGAGTCAGCGTATCGCTGAGATGGGTTTGCCTGAGGAAGCACAAGAGAAGTTCATCATTCGTGCCAGCAAGCGACCGTTCTACAATATCTCGCCGATGGATCTAAGCAAGATGGGTCAAAGCGATATTAAAGATAACCTCAATACTTACGTGCAATCTTTCTCTAAAGACGCGCGTGAGATATTTGAGCATTTCAAATTTGAAGAGTTTGTCGGCCAGCTAGCGGATGCCAACTTACTTTATAAAGTGGTGCAGATGTTCGCCAATACCGATTTGAGCCCTGAGACTATCTCTAACCATGAAATGGGCTTTGTGTTTGAAGAGCTAATCCGCCGCTTTGCTGAAAGCTCTAACGAAACCGCAGGGGAGCATTTCACCCCGCGCGATATCGTCCGTCTGACCACCTCACTGGTATTTATGGAAGATGATGACGCGCTGACCAAAGACGGCATTATTCGCACCATTTATGACCCGACAGCGGGGACGGGCGGTTTCTTATCCTCTGGTATGGAATACGTGCTAGAACTCAACCCTGACGCGGTGATGCGTACCTATGGACAAGAGCTAAACCCTGAGTCTTATGCCATCTGTAAAGCCGACATGCTGATCAAAGGGCAAGAAGTGAATAACATTAAGCTGGGCAATACCTTATCCAATGATCAATTGGTCGCTGAAAAGTTTGACTACATGCTATCTAACCCGCCGTTCGGCGTAGATTGGAAAAAGATATCAGGTGAGATCAATGATGAGCATACGCAAAAAGGCTTTGACGGTCGCTTTGGGGCTGGCTTGCCGCGCGTGTCTGATGGGTCGCTATTATTCCTGATGCACTTACTGAGCAAAATGCGTCCGATTACTGGTGATGATAAAGCGACAGATAACAGCAGCACTCAAAACAGCAATCAAGGCAGCCGTATCGGTATCATCTTAAATGGTTCACCGTTATTCACGGGCGGCGCAGGAAGTGGTGAGAGTGAGATTCGCCGTTATATCCTAGAGGCAGACTTATTAGAAGCTATCATCGCGTTGCCAAACGATATGTTCTATAACACGGGCATTGCTACCTATGTCTGGATATTAAGCAATAAGAAAGCCGCTGAGCGCCGCGGAAAAGTGCAATTGATTGATGGTAGTAACCTATACAGTAAGATGCGCAAATCTCTTGGCTCTAAGCGTAACGAGATGGGCGATGACGACATCAAGACCATTACCCGCAGCTTTGGTGACTTTGAGGTGGTTGATGCGCGCGTACTAGATAAGCCAGAAGAAGTGAAATCTAACCGTGGCCGTCAGTCTGCCAACCCAAAAACTGAACCTGCCAAGACCTTCGCCAGTAAGATATTTAAAACCCATGAATTTGGCTATCGCCGTATCACCATTGAGCGGCCGCTACGTCTATCCGCTCAGCTGTCTGACGATGCTATCGAAACCCTGCGCTATGCACCTAAACCGTTCGATATGGTCATGCCAGCGTTATATGACGCCTTTGGTGGTAATTGGACGACTGACAACTATGGTGACCTGTCAGCGGTCACCTTAGAAGCGCGTGCGATGATTAAGGCGGACTTTAGCGAGCTAAAAGAAAAGCAAATCAAAGACGTGCTTGATAGCAAAGTGTGGCGAGATCAGCTTGAGATCATGAATAAAGCCAAAGCCTTGCAAGCGGCGATTGGTGAAAACCAATTCGATGACTTTAATGAGTTTGAAAAAGTGTTTAAGCAAGCGTTAAAAGATACTGATGTGAATCTCGACGCGAAAGAGAAAAAGCAGCTGATGGATGCTATCACATGGAAAAACCCTGAAGCAGAACCCGTCATCAAAAAAGCGCTTAAGATTGCCAATCCGCTCTATGGTGCATCCAGCTATACCGATCCTGCCAGCAAGACCAAAATAGTTGAGTTCCAAACAGACAGCGATCTACGCGATTATGAAAACGTGCCGCTCAATCCTGAGGTGACCACCGCTGAGTTGATTGAAAGTTACTTCGCCCATGAAGTACAGCCGCATGTGCCTGATGCGTGGATCAATAGCGACAAGACAGATGCTATCGATGAAGAGATTGGTATTGTGGGCTATGAAATCCCGTTTAACCTTCATTTCTACGTCTATGAGCCGCCGCGCGCGCTTGCCGATATCGATGCGGACTTGGATGCGGTAAGTGCTGAGATTATGCAGTTATTGGGTGAGGTGCATTCATAATGGCGAAGTATCAGCAATATGATGAGTATAAGGATTCAGAGGTTGGTTTATTAGGTAGGATTCCTCTTGGATGGAAAGTTTTAAGATATAAAAATATTTTAAAAATTATGCAAGGCATGGCTTTTAAAAGTAGTGAATATGTTGATAGTTCTAGCGTAGTAAATATAAGGATGGGGAATATTAAAAAGGGAGGTCATATAGATCTCAAACACAACACAAAATATCTTCCTGAAAAATATAAAGATATTTACAGTGAGTATAGGCTTTATGAAGGCGATGCGATAATTGCAATGACAGATATGAGTCCAAGCCTCGATTTTCTGGCAGTACCTGCCATTTTAGAAGGCTTAGACGTGAACACTGTTTATCTTCTTAATCAGCGCGTTGGCAAGCTTATACTAGATAAAGAGTTTGATATTCGCTTTATTAGATATTGGCTTCTATCAGATGAGTTAAGAAGGCAGCTCAAAGCAAAGGGACTTGGTACAGTTCAAGCTAATATGTCGAATGATGATTTATATGGCGCATATTTCCTTTGTCCTTCATTGAATGAAAGAGTAAAGATTGTCAATTTTCTCGACCACGAAACCGCCCAAATTGACACCTTAATTAATAAGCAGCAAACCCTGATTCAACTGTTAAAAGAAAAGCGCCAAGCCGTGATCAGTCATGCCGTGACTAAAGGCTTAAATCCTGATGCACCGATGAAAGATTCTGGCGTTGAATGGTTAGGGGAAGTGCCTGAGCATTGGGATATCGTAAAGCTTAAATGGAAAGCTAGCACGACGAGTGGAGGTACTCCAACTACTTCAAAGTATGAGGATTATTATGAAGATGGTGATATACCTTGGATTCGTACTACTGACTTAAATAATGACAAGCTAAATGAAACGCCAATTATGATTACACCAAAAGCAGTTAGAGATAGCGCATGCTCTCTATTGCCTAAAGATAGTGTGTTGATAGCTATGTATGGTGGTGCTGGCTCTATTGGGAAACATTCATTATTAAATTTTGAATCTACTATTAATCAGGCTGTTTGCGGTGTGCTGCCGAGTGAAGCTTTTGTACCTGATTACTTACATCGCTTCTATGAGTTTTATCGTCCTTTTTGGATGATCGGTGCAGCGGGAACAAGAAAAGATCCCAACATCGGTCAAGATAATATTAAAGAAGCTAGAGTTCCGATACCACCATTAAGTGAACAGCACCAAATAGCTGATTACCTCGATAAGATGCAAAGTCATTTTGATGCCTTAACTGAAAGTGCAGAAAAAGGCATTCAACTCATGCAAGAACGCCGCACCGCTTTAATATCTGCTGCAGTTACCGGCAAGATTGATGTTCGCGGCTGGCAAGCGCCTGAGTAGCTGTAAATAGAGATTAAGCGCATATTGCGTTTGATAAACAAGAAAATCAATAAAAGGAGTTATATGATGAAAGCAGTTACCGTAGCAGCTCTATTGGCATCAATGGCCGTGACCACCATCGCCCAAGCACAGACCTATAAATGGCAAGATGATTATTGCAGTATGAAAGGTGACTTTGATAGTAAAAAATATACCGCTAAGCAAATCAAGAATTCACATTTAGTATTAGAAAGCTTAACCAGATTAAATCTAGAAAGCTTTTTTCCACCGATGGATATTGATGCACTAGACAAGTTATCGATGAAAGACTTAGGCAAGCTTACTGAAGAATATATAAAAGTTAAGAATAATATTGAACGACTTGATGTGGTGCCTGAAGCAAAAGGTTATAAGCAAGAGCTAATCAAGTCCATTGATGGGGAATATAAACAAAATAAATTGACGATTTTGGGATATCTGAATCCCAGTGAGGCACTCAAGCAAAGCCCGCAAATGTGTAAAACTTATATTGAGCCGTTATTAAAGAATGAAACGGCTGTGCAAAATAGATGGAAGCAGTTTGTTGAAGAGCAAATTCAAGAACAAGCAGATATCACAGATGATGGTGGTAAGTATTACCGCAGTTTGGCTACCAAGCGCTATCAGGAAGAAAAGTCCAGCAACCCTGCTAAGTATGCAAAAATTGATTTGGTAACTTTTGGTTTTGGCGGCTGCGTGAATGATCAGATTTATCATGCTGACTCTGAAGTAGTATTTAAAAATCAGCAAAAACTGAATAAAACGTTATTTGGTAAAAGCTTTAAACAGATATGCGATGAGCCGTAAGGATTGATTAAGCTTAGAAAGACATAGGTTTGAAGACTGAACATGATTAGCGATGAGTTATAGGTAGTGAATTTATGAAAAAGATACTATTAGTTTTATCCATGTTAGGAATAGGCATAGCTCAAACAAGTGGTGCTGCTGAAACAACTTTCCAATCGAATAATACTTTGACTCATACTATTGCTAATATCTCTGCTGTTTCGAATTATGGTTCTAGTCGCAATATCTATAGCACTAATGATGGTGCTTATAAGTCTAGCAACGATGAAATCAACAAAGCGATTGATAACTTAAGTGCTCATGCCAAGCAAAAAGAATATCAACTGGCTTCATTAACCAGTCGATTAAAATATGAAAACAAAGGTTCTGCACATAAAGATAGCTTGGCTGATATGAAAAAATGGGCAGAACAAGGCAATGTAGAGTATCAACTTAAGGTTGGTTTGATATATTACCAAGGCAAAGGTGTGCGTCAAGACCTTGTTCTAGCAAGAAAAATGTTTCAAAAGGCAGCTAATAAGGGAAATGCTAGAGGCCAAGGTGCGCTTGGTTTTTTTTATGAAGACGGTTTAGGTGGTCTTAAGCGAAACAGAGCTACGGCGAAGGAGTGGTATGGAAAAGCCTGTGATAAGGGTTTGCAAGATGGCTGCGATGAATATAGAAGATTGAATGAGCGCGGTTATTAATAAATAACTAGTTTTATGTTAGTACGCCAACCCCACATTAAGAAATTAATAATAAGAACTATGCCATGACCAAGACCAGTACTTCTATTAACGCGCACAATGTTACCTACGAATCTGTCTTCCAAGCCGATATCGTAACTCAAATGCAAGCACAAGGCTGGCAGTTAGGTAATCCTAGCGGCTATCAAACAGAGACTGCACTATATGAACAAGACGTGCTGGACTTTGTGCAAACTACCCAACCGCAAGAGTGGGAGAAGTTTTGCCGCACTTATCCTATTGACTCTGAGCGTCACTTTATCGCTGCATTGGTCAAACAGCTTAATAAGGCTGATGAGCACTCTACCGATCAAGCCTCACGTACTTATGGGACGCTGGGTGTCTTACGTCATGGTTTAAAGATTCGTAACGCGCGTTTTAGCTTGTGCCAGTTTAAACCTGAGCACAGTCTCAATCCTGAGATCATGGCGCGCTATGAGGCCAATATCTGCCGTGTTGTCCCTGAGGTGGTGTATAGCCCTCATGCCAGTCTAAAAGACAGCACTGACGGCAAGGTAGCTAAGCGCAACCGCATCGATGTCGTGTTATTCGTGAATGGCTTGCCTGTGACGACAATGGAGTTAAAGTCTGAGTTTAAGCAATCGGTACAAAATGCCATTACTCAGTACAAGAAGACCCGCCTACCAAAAGACCCTGATACTAAAAAATCTGAGCCGCTGCTGATGTTTAAGCGCGGCGCATTAGTTCACTTCGCCGTCAGCCAATATGAAGTTTATATGACCACAAGGCTGGATGGCGCGCGTACTTATTTCTTACCCTTTAACAAAGGCACAGCGGATGGCGGCGCGGGTAATGATATTCCTAGCGATAGCAGCCGTTATGCCACTGATTATCTATGGAACGAAGTGCTAACGTCTGAGAATCTCTTGGCGATTCTTGGCCATTTTATGCACTTGCAGATAGAGGATGAAGAAGACGCTATTGGGCGCAAGTCTAAAAAGGAAACCATGATGTTCCCGCGCTACCATCAGTGGGATGTGGTGACCAAATTGGTCAATGCGGCCATTACTGAAGGTGCTGGTCAAAAGTATCTGATTCAGCATAGTGCTGGCTCAGGCAAGTCCAACTCTATCGCATGGACAGCGCACCAGCTATCCACCTTATACAACAGCGACGGCGATAAACAGTTTCATTCCGTCATCGTCATTACTGACCGCACCGTGCTTGATGACCAGCTACAAGATACTATCTATCAGTTTGAACACGCTGATGGCGTAGTCGGCAAAATTAATAGAAAAGAGGGTGACGGCTCAAAGTCTGAACAGCTTGCGGCCGCGTTGGTAAAGTCGCAGCCGATTATCATTGTCACGATTCAAACCTTCCCGTTTGTACTCAAAGCGATTGAAGATTCAAGCGTTCTAAAGTCGCGCCGTTACGCCATCATTGCCGATGAAGCACACTCTTCACAGACAGGCTCTACAGCTCGCCAGCTGAAAGAAGTGCTCATCTCAGGTGATATAGAGAGTAATGCAGAGGATGACGCGCCGCTATCTAGTGAAGATAGCCTTGATTTCATAATGGACGCCACGCTTGCTGCGCGCCGTAGCAGTCCTAACCTCAGCTACTATGCTTTTACTGCCACGCCTAAACCTAAAACCATCGAGCTATTTGGCCGTCTGCCTAACCCTGACTTGCCAGCTGCTAGCGATAACCTGCCCGCCGCTTATCATGTGTATTCTATGCGCCAAGCCATTGAAGAAGGCTTTATCTTAGATGTGCTAAAAAACTACACCAACTATAAAGTGGTTTATCAGCTTAAGCAGAAGCTGGCCGCCGAAGATGATGAAGTCGATGCCCGCCGCGCTAAGATTAAGCTCAATAACTGGGTGCGCCTCCATGAGCACAATATCGCGCAGAAAGTAAAAATCATCATCGAGCATTTTAACGACAATATTAAAGGGTTACTCGGCGGCCAAGCCAAAGCGATGGTAGTAACAGGTTCACGTAAGGAAGCGGTACGCTATAAGCTAGCCTTTGATAACTATATCGCTGAGTACGGCTATAGAAACATTAATGCCATGGTCGCGTTCTCAGGTGAAGTCACCTTCAATGATAATGATCCTGATAGCGGCGCATTGATTGGTGAGAAGTTCACCGAGAATAATATGAACATCGGGCTAAAAGGTCGCGATCTACGTAAAGCCTTCGATAGTGATGACTATCAAGTGATGCTGGTGGCTAATAAGTTCCAGACAGGCTTTGATCAGCCGAAACTGTGCGCTATGTACGTCGATAAGAAGCTGACAGGCGTGGACTGCGTACAGACCTTATCACGGCTGAATCGTACCTATAAAGGTAAGGCAGAGAGTGGCACCTTTGTGCTCGATTTCTTTAATGATCCTGAGGATATTTTAGAGTCCTTCCAGCCGTATTATGAGACTGCTACTTTAGCGGATGTATCTGACCCTGATCAGGTGTATGACTTGTATGAGAAGCTGCGTGCCAGTGGTATTTTCTTATGGAATGAGGTAGAACAGTTTGTTGAAGCGTTCTACAGCAAGAATAAGTCTAACGCTGCCATCAGTAATATCTGCAAGCCTGCGGTCGAGCGTTGGCAGAAGCGCTACAGCCAAGCACGTGAGCAAGCCCAGCATGCCAAGGTGATGCTTGAACGCACCAAAGCCACGGGCGATGTGGTGCTGATGACCAATGCCGAAAATGACTACAAAGGCTTTAAAGCCGATCAAGATGCGCTGGAAATCTTTAAAAAGGATTTAGGGACATTTACCCGCCAATATGAGTTTATGTCGCAGATCGTGGACTATGACGATAAAGAGCTGGAGAAGCTTAGTCTATACGCGCGTAACCTACAGCCGCTACTGCGTGAAAGTGTGGATAATGAAGATGAGGTTGATCTAACTAATATCGTCATGAGCCATTACCGCGTCTCAAAGCTGTATCAGCAAGACCTAAAGCTACAAGAAGGCAGTGGTGAGCTAGAAGCGGGCGGCGGTGCTGGTACGGCCACGCCTAAAGATATAAAAGAAGCGTTTTTATCGCAGATTATTGAGCGATTGAATGAAGTATTTGCTGGCGAGGACTTTACTGACAACGACATGGTTAATTTTCAAAACACCATTTGGGATAAGGTCACAGAAAATGAGATCGTGGTAAAGCAGTTTAGTAATAATAGTACTGATCAGATCATGCTGGGTGGTTATCCTGATGCCGCAATGGATGCGCTATTTGAAAGCCAAGAAGCTTATGAGGGTATGACCATGCACTTATTGTCTAATCCTAATCAGTTTAAGAAATTCATTAGATTGATGCTTGATACGAAGTTGGGTGATCATGCATAGGTACGGTTTTTTAGAGAAAAATAGCGGTTTAGGGATGATTTTTGGCTAGATGAATAAACCCCTTTTTCCTGATTCCTCGTGATTCCAAATTCCTTCACTGATTCCGCTGTATCTATTACGTATTAAGCGATTGTCGTGATTCCAGTATTCTGAAAACGGCGATTCTTGATTCCAAATTCGCTTGCTTTCATCGTCTTGCTTCCAAATTTGTCGTGTTCAATTGATCAAATAATGGTGGTTAGTATTGCTAACCCAAAGTTGGATTAGGGTTCAATTCTCAATAAATCTTATAAGTTCGTATGCTGATAAATATATTGCTACCAAGAGAAAAAGCAGACGATATACGCCTGCCTTTCATTATTAGATTGGATTTGATCATAAGGTGAGGGCACTACATCAATATAACTTCACTGTTTGGCATCTTAGCAGTAATGACCACTTCGCCACCTAACGACTGTACATAGTTCTGTAGGGTTGATAGTTGAATGTCCTTGCCACTTTCCACCTTTGATATGCTGGCTTGTGATACGCCCATCATGGCGGCAAGCTCCGATTGTTTAAGGTTTCCCATCTTTCTAAGTTTAGCCAGCTCAATAGACTGGCTTAAGCGTTTGGCTTTATCAGTGATATGGCTTTGTCTGTCGGCTGGCAGTTTTGCCATATAGTCATCTAAGTTTGTAAACTTTGTCATTTGTTATTCTCCTTGTTATCTAGCGTTTTAAGGTATGCCTGATAGATACTTTCGGCTATCGGCATCATGCGCTTATAGAAACGCTTGTCACCTGTCTTGTCACCACCACATAGCATGACTGCTTGCCTATAAGGGTCGAACACATAAAACGCTCTGTATGGCTTGCCAGCATGTTGAACCCGTAGTTCTTTTAGGTTGGTCAGCTTACTGTCTTTTAGCGTATCAGCGTGTGGTCTGCCTAATTGATGCCCGTACTGGCGTAGTATTATTAAAGCGGCTAATACATCGTCCTGTTCGGCTTGGGTTAGTGACTCTAGCCAGTCCTCAAATTGAGGGGCAAATATAATCTCATACATATAATAACTCTCTTATAGTATTTATTATATAACAATACGGTTATATATTGTGAGGTTTTGATGGTTGCTAAAAAAAAGGCAGACGATAAACGCCTACCTCTTATTATTTTTGCTGTACCTTAGTTTTTTGCTTGGGACACTTGGGACAGCGGGACAACGCCTGTGGTTAATAGCTTGTAGCTGTCCCAGCCCTTTTTTAGCCTTTGGGACACTTGGGACAGATTAACAAATTGAGCTACTTTGTCCCAGCTGTCCCAGTGGTGTTTTATTGCTTGGGACAGTGCCTAGCCCTTGTTGCGTATGGCTTGTCCCAGTTGTCCCATCTGTCCCAGTGTTTTTATTAGTTTCATAACTTTGTATATCGCTTTTTACTGCATAAACACGCGTACGGTTCTTTTTAAACGGTAAAGGTACTCTGCATGTTTTGCGGTCGCTTTCAGTCACATTCAATAATCCAGCTTCATCTAATACTTGTAAGACTTTGCTTTTGCTAAAGGGTGAACAGACCTCATCAAACGTGCTGGTAGTAAAATAATATTCCTCTGTATCATAGTTGTGATAGCCCACACGGTTGGTTATCTTAGCTTCAAAGTCTTGGTAGGCGGTGCTATGGCAAGGCTGAAAGCGACTTGATCCATGTTGTTCAATAAATGCCTTGATATGCTCTATGATTTGGCGCTGCTCATGCTCACCATCACGCCCATAGTTATCAAGCCAATTATCTAAGCAAGTCATAACGGCTGTGGTTGCCTGTCCTGCTTGCCAGCCTGTAATACCTGCCTGTGTTGCCATTTCTCCAGCTGTTGCCACAATAGCGAACCTCCTAGCTACTCTATGCGCTTGCGGTGCTAGGTCGCTATATTGGCTCATAAAGTCATTTACAAGTTCTTTGGCGGTGGCTGTGGTCGCTGCCTTGTCATTGGTGATATGTTCCAGCCATGCTATGCCAGCTGATCCATAGTAACTATAGGATAGCTCATTAATCTTGTCCGCTTGCGCTGCGCCTGTGGCTGCCAGTACCAAACTATCAAACATTCTTAAATCATTGCCAGCCCCAGCATCAGCATCTATATGCGCCATTCGAACCTCAATACCTGCATTGGTCTTTTGTCCCGCTTCTATCATTTGTTGCTGTACTGTCTTTTCACCATTAGACAAAAAGATAATGCGCCATGTTTTAGCAGTGCGGTTGTGTCCTGTAGTGGTGCTTCTGCCTTTGCCTGTACCATTACCTAACATGTAAACGACTTTACCGACTACTTTAGCGTCACACTCGCTTATCTCATCTAAGGGTAAAAAGCTGTCGTTATACTCGCTTGCTGTGCCCTCTAGTGCGTTGTCAGTGCTGCGCCATGTCTTAATGTAGCTATCAGGCTTGCCCCATACGCTAGACGCTACTTTAAGCGATAACGACTTACCCATAGTTGATGAACCTACAATATGAAAACCACCCCCATCACTATCTAATAGCTCTAACAATTGACCTGCAAAGGCGCAAGCAATAGAGAAAGCAAAACGGTTTTGTTCAGCAAGTGGCTTGCATAGTTCATCACGCCATTGAGCTAACGTCCCTTGCTGGGCTAGGGTGCTGTTAATAGTATTAGCAGACTGATAGAAGGTGATCTGTTTATCATCACCACCTATTGAGCCATTCGCTAATATGTACTGCTTATCATGCCAGCCTAGCTTATCCACGCATAACGCCCGTTTGTGAATAGGGTAGTCTTGAATATAAACATCTAAGTAGTTGCGCTGCTTTGGGTTAGTGGTAATGTTCAAGCCTTGGCTGGCTAGCTCTTTACGATACTCACGGGCATCACCTTGTAATAGCGATGACGGCATTGCCCATTTATGCAGCTCGTTATCATCATCATGCCACTGTAATAACCGCCCCCATGTACTGCTGCTGGTGTCCCTTGTCTTAGCGATAACCTCAATCGGTGAACAAACAAACGCCTTAGACTTAAAGGTTATATTTGCTGGATCATCAAGGTTATATTTCACGAAAAATAGCCCATCATGGTATAGCTCAAAACGTCCATCAGCATAAACCATAGGTTCATTCAGCTGTGGGTCATCGCGCCATTCAGGATAGTAAGCGGTATCTTGTAAATTGATTAGCTGGGTGTCATCAGCTGCCAGTATTGCCTCATAACTGTCATCTTGTAGCATTGTGACAATATCAGCCACGGTAACCAGTGCTTGAGCTTTCACGCCTGCCAATGAGTTTATTAAACCCTTGTTATCAAGTGTCATAGGTACGGTAACGGGCGCGGCGCTGCTCCAATGCTGTACCATCTTTTTCAGGTGCTGATTTGTCTTTTGAGGGCTAATGATGATGGTTTTATCACTTGCCATCAGGCACGCATAAGCATCTATGCCGTTCTCTAAGTCATCGAACGCTAGTACCTCATTGGCTTTGTTTACCTCACCAATGACGATAGCGCCATAGCCTGTAGGGTCAATGACAAGGGGCTTTGCCTTGCTATTTGGGGTGTAGAATACTGCGCCTACAATATCGCCTTGTTTATCGGTCAATCTTAGGGCTATCGTGCCAGCTGTCGGTACTAATGCCGCGTCATCTGTAGTAAGATTGTCGGTGACGTTAAGCAAGCTATTAGGCGGTAGTAGGTCAAATAGTTTAAGTAATAGCTTATCGTCTGCCAGTCCTTGCCGTGTGACTGCATCAAAACTATTCATTACCACTGTAAAGCCTGTGCTAAATGCACGGGCTTTTTCATGGGTGGCTGTTTGTGGTGTAGTGGTCATCTGTTCCCCCTTGCTTGCGACTGGTTCGGCTTGCGCTGCTCTCTATACTTCTTGTAGTAGCTTTTGCGCTTGGCATACTTACGGCTTTGCTTTGGCTGTGGGTAGGTTTTCATACGTCCACCTCCAAAGTGCCAAACTTGGTACGGCTCAATGGCTCATTAAGTACGACAACCTGACTGTTGAGCATGTCTGCCCATCTGTCTGTTGTATCACAAGTAATACGTGTCAGCGCCTTAGCTTGTTCAGTGCCAACCTTTATGGATTGGATTAGATGAAGTAATTGGGCAATGTCTAAGAAGATTTTAGCAGCAGCATTCAAATCACAAGCGGTGTCCGATAAGGTCATGGCTGATATTAAAACAACCTCGTCATCATCGTCTGCCGTGGCATTAATAACTTTTGATTGGCTGGTAGATTTGCCACTGTATAGTAGTGCAATCGCTTGGCGGTTGGTTTCGGTATCATGGAATAGTGACGGCAAGGTATAGTTAGGAGATATGCGCCCATCACGATAAAAACTGTGACTGTCATCATTAATGCGGATAATCAGCCGTGTGCCGTCCTTATGACTGCCATTAGAGTAAAGCGTGTAGCTGCTATTACCGATTGACGGACATAAAACGGGATCACCTGCCTTGAATGTGGCTGGTGTAGGGGTGTTTTGAGTGTTTAAGGTCGTGCGGATTGAGTTACCCATGATGGATAGCTCCTTGCGTTGTTTTTTGAGTGAATGCCACGCTATACGATAAAAGTATAGGGTGACGGGTCTTACTCTCGGTCACGCAAGCAACCGCCCTGCATATTCGCCTTACGGCTATTGTATTTTGCAGCGTCAACCCGTCATAGTCGGTTAGCAAGTGATTTGCTATAGATATGATGGTTTGCCCCCTTGATGCGCTTAAGTGCGCTTGTGAGGCTATGCTTGAATAGATAGTAACAGCTTGAGAGGCTGCGCTATTATCAGGCATAAAAAAAGCCAATAAGTAACGGCTTGGCGTGCCGCTTGCGTGTTCTTTTGAGAGGTCTATATAGTAACCGCTGCTATCATCACTTGCAATCAGTTTTGCGCTGGCTTGGTTGCAAGTCACCAGTGAGAGTAACAAGCCAATACCTGCCACCCATGCCATAAAGATAGTAAACCTTAGCAGTAAGCCGCGCTTGCCAGACTGTGCGTGATTGTACATCCCATCACGGGCGTTTAGATTGGTTTTGGTGTTATCACTACTCATAGCGCGTTACCTCCAGTTCAGGTAATGACAGCACGCTATCCATCTGTTTACTTGCTTCAGTCGCAAATATTGAACCCTTAAATAAGGCTGCTATGACAGCTTGAATAACGCCTTTAGATACAGGGTCATCTGTTCGCACTGCTTGCAATGCCATTGCGTAATGTTCGGTAACAATCGCTAATAAAACTAGGTGCTCGTTGATACCCTCTAAGGTGTCAGCTATCTGTAATAGTCTGTCGTTTGACTGGCTCATGGAGTCACCTCACTGTTAGATAGTTCGCTTTCAAGTAAGGTTTGTTCATCGAGCCAATAGACCGCAAACCACTTATTGTTATGTTTGACCATTTCACTTTGAATTATTAACCCTGCGGTTCGTAAGTCATGTATGCGCTGGGCTAGGCTGGTAATTTGATACAAGCGAATAGCTTCCCATGTGGTAATAGTTGCTCCTGTCATCAGGTGCGCTCTGACTATCTCCATTTGAGTTTTAGGTACTTGCACATTGGTAACGGGTGCGGTTGCTGTAGTTGTCATGGCTTACACCTCCTCGCTAGTGATAGAGGTGTAACTTTCCAGCCACTCGATAACATCAACATTGCGCCATGCGGTCATGGTAGGGGATAGTCTTACTGGTGCTGGGAAGCGTCCATCGCGTGACCATGCCCATAAGGTACTGCTACCAAACGGTAAGAATGGTATTAGCTGGCTGGCACGGCTCATGCCTTGCGGTAGCAAGTGCTTAATAGGAGTAGTCTGCTTTGCGGCTTCGGTGCTGCTAGGAGTGTTATCAGCGAAAGCGATAACGGGATTATCTATATTGATATGGTTTGTCATGTTGATGACCCTGTACTAAGTGCTACCACGGTTTGTAATAGCTTGTCTTGTATGGGTCTATGTTAGGTAGTTGGGCTTAACGTGGGTTCTACTGTAGATAGCAAGTTATCTACAGTAGATTACTTTAATGGTTTTATATCGTTAATACGTGACAGCCATTTGCCTACTGCTTGGTACTCAAGTGGAAAACCATCATGTTGTAATATAGTAGTAATTGCTGCATTTAAAGATGGTATGTTTTGGCTATAGGGCTTTGAATTATCTAGTTTAGTAAGCTTAGCCATTGCATACATAACCTTGTCTAGCGCCTTATATGATTGATGTGGTACTGCTTTTAGGTCATCGGCTGGCTTGTTTACCTGAGTTTTAAGTTCTTTTATTTGCTTTTCTTGAAGCTCAACCTTATTTTTGAGTTGGTTAATAAGCCTATTATCAGTGTTAGGTTTGCTTTGCGCGGAGTAATCTAATAATCGTTCTATCTTATAATCTTTGTCTGCCAGCTCCTCAAGAAGCTCTCCAATTCTACTTTCCATTTGAATAATTAAGTTATTATTGTTTGGTGGCAATGAACTATTATTTGCATCAAAATCTAATAAGCCATCTAACGGCTTAAAACTTAAAAGCTCTGTTTTATTAAAGTAATAATTATCGCGAAAATCTGTAATTTTTTTTATTTCATCTCTGGCAAAGCACGAAAATTTTTCTAGGTCATCATCGTTGCTATATATTAATGCTTCGTCTTTAGGGTCACCTAACCTAATAGCATCCTTAATTACTTCTAAAAAGTCGTTCGTATAATCTTTACTGTCTGAATTAACGTTTTCTATCTTATAGCTTGAGTCAATATAGTAAAAACCTAATTTATTAAGATCACAACATAATAAGTAATTAATTACTTCATATAGTGGCCTATTGTTCATACCCGATAAATTAGTTAATAGATCTTTAGTCAGTATATAATCCTTCTTACGCTCTATAAACTTGTCTAGTAAACTCACATTCACACCCTCACACCCTTAAATGAAAGTAGGTGCAAGGCAGTGACAGCATAAGGGTGTGAATAGCTGTCGTTCGGGTAATTAGTCCTAGCCTTGCATAAATGGTGCTAAGCCTTAGCCTAGCTGTTGATCTTGCTGTTTGAAGTTGCCGTGTATGACGTTATCCATCTTGCCGGCGTAAGCATCATCAATGAAGTTGGCCCACTCATTCATCATGTTGATACGGTAGGCTAAGTATTGAGCACCGTTATATGCTGCGCTTACTTTGTTTTCTTTTTCGTGTGCCAGTTGAGCCTCTATCGCGTGATGCCTATCAAGCTTACTGTCTTGCTCATGTAGCACAGTACTGGCAAGTCCACGAAAGCCGTGACCTGTCATCTTGTCCTTATATCCCATACGCTTGAGCGCATTACTAAATGCATTTTCACTGTAGGGCTGGTGGTGTTCGGTATTATAAAAAACGTATTTATTCGATAGTCCCAGCGCCTTTATTTGCTCCAGTATCGCTATAACTTGTGGGGCAAGTGGGACGATATGTGGTCTACCCATTTTCATTTTTTCGGCGGGTATGCGCCACATCTTAGCTTTATAATCAATCTCGCCCCATTCCATCATGCGTAGCTCTTTGGTGCGCACAAAGGTATAGCATAATACCCAAAATCCCAGCTTGACCAGTAAATGACCACCGTAAGCATCAATATCTTGCAGCAGCTTAGGTAATTGCTGGCTGGTAATGCGGTGGTGATGGGTGACTTTATGTGGCTTTAGCGCTTCGGTTAAGTTGTTGGCTGGGTTATGGGTTATCAGCCCCTCACGTATGGCTTGCTTGAATATCTGTCCTGTTTGCCGTATTGCACGCCTTGCCATATCAGGTGCGCCCCTTGCTTCAACGGCTTTACCAATGGCTAAAACATCAGGCGCGGTTATGTCCTCTATGTTTATGTGACCAATGACGGGTTTAATATCACGCTGGTACTGTGAGTAGTCACGACTATAGGTAGTATGGGCTATGTGGGCTTTGCGGTCATCATGCCAGCGTTCTGCTATGGCATCAAATGCCTTTGTACCGTCAGTGTCGGCTTGCAAGCGTTTCTTATCATGCTTAGGGTTGATACCTTGCGCTATTAAGTCTTTTATCTGATGGTTACGCTGGCGAGCATCAGCAAGGCTCATTGCTGGATATTTACCAATGGTAAGACTTTGGCGTTTATCAGCATACTTATAGTCGCTTACCCATACCTTACTACCCGTACTACGAACCCATAGGCGTAGGTTATTACCGTCGCTATATTTGTCAGGTCGGCTAGGGGTGCAAGTATCTGATGGTTTAAGGCGTTTAATTTGACTATCGGTTAAAGGCATGACGGTATATTTCCATAACGGTATAATTTATACCGCAAAATATACCGCATTTTTACATGGATTGCCATGCACTAAGGTGGACTGTCACGTAGGTAGTATTACTTGAGATTGCCCAAAATAAAGGGCAGACGGTCAATGACGGTCTGCCCTAATATTATGTTTGGTCGGAACGGCAGGATTTGAACCTGCGACCACTACACCCCCAGTGTAGTGCGCTACCAGACTGCGCTACGCCCCGAATGACTGACTATTTTACGCAAAATTACGCATATTGCAAGAGCTATTTATTTTGCTCAAGGTCTACTGCGCAACTCCACGTATCGCCATTCACCTTAACCCAAAAGCTCTTTTAAGATTTGGTTCACTTGCTGCGGATTAGCACTACCGCGACTGGCTTTCATGACTTGACCGACCAGACCGTTAAAGGCTTTTTCTTTACCGCCGCGATACTCTTCGACCATTGCTTCATTTTTCGCGATGACTTCTTCTACCATGGCCTTGATAGCACCAGTGTCCGTTTCTTGCTTAAGACCTTTGTCTTCGATGATCTTATCTGCTGCATCATCTGTGTCGCCGCCCGCGCGCTCGTATAGAGCACTAAAAACTTTCTTAGCCAATTTACCAGATAGCGTGTCGTCTTTGATACGTTTGAGCATACCAGCCAATTGCTTGGCGCTGATAGGGGAGTCAGTGATTTCTTTATCATCTTTGTTTAGCGCACCAAGCAAATCACCCATGACCCAATTGCCAGCCATTTTGGCATCTGCTTGCCCAATTTCTGCGACCACAGCTTCAAAGTAATCAGCAATTTGACGACTACCAGTCAAGATACGAGCATCGTATTCTGATAGACCAAGCGCTTTTTCAAAACGCGCACGACGAGCAACTGGTAGCTCAGGCATTGCTGCACGAATGCTATCGACAGTATGCTGTTCGATACGCACAGGTAGCAAGTCAGGGTCAGGGAAGTAACGATAATCGTTGGCGTCTTCTTTGGTACGCATTACACGAGTTTCGTCGCGCTCTGGATCATAAAGCATCGTCGCCTGCAGTACTTTGCCACCGTCCTCTAAAATATCGATTTGACGCTCGATTTCACGATTGATGGCGCGCTCGATAAAGCGGAACGAGTTTAAGTTTTTTAGCTCAGTACGCGTACCCAATTCTGCACCAGGCTTACGAATAGAGACGTTACAATCACAGCGGAATGAGCCTTCTGCCATCACTGCATCTGAGATTCCTAGCCACGTAACCAACTGATGAATGGCTTTGATATAGGCAAGTGCTTCGTGAGCTGAGCGCATATCAGGCTCAGAGACGATTTCGATTAGCGGCGTACCAGCACGGTTTAAATCCACACCAGTCATACCATCGACGGCGTCGTGTACTGACTTGCCAGCGTCTTCTTCTAAATGCGCACGCGTAATACCCATACGTTTGGGATATTCGTTCTTATCCCCTTCATTGACCACGACATCGATATAGCCTTCGCCAACGATAGGGTTTGCCATCTGGGTGATTTGATAGCCTTTAGGCAAATCAGGGTAAAAGTAGTTTTTACGGTCAAATGTGTTAAATAATCCCAACTCAGCGTTGACGCCGATACCGAATTTTAAGGCACGCTCGACCACGCCAGCATTTAGCACTGGCAATACGCCAGGTAAACCCAAGTCGACGATACTGGCTTGGCTATTTGGCTCATGACCGAAGTCAGTCGGCGCACTTGAGAATATTTTACTTTCCGTATTTAGCTGGCAGTGAATCTCAATGCCGATGACCACTTCATAACCATCGACGAAAAGCTCTTTACGCACGGCATGCTCGCGCACGGCATTGTTATCAGTAGTAGCTGTACTCATTATACCGTCTCCTTTGCGATGGTAGAGTGTTGTAAATGATGGTCGGTATGCTGTTGGAATAAGTGAGCAGTCGTGAGCAATTGGCTCTCTTGCCAATGCTTACCGATTAATTGTAAGCCAACAGGCAAACCTTCTGAGGTTAGACCAACTGGCTGACTGAGCGCAGGTAGACCCGCTAAGTTGACCGCGATGGTATAAACGTCACCCAAATACATCGTCGCAGGATCAAGGTTGTCAGTAAGCTTGTAAGCAGCGGTTGGTGCTGTTGGGCTAGCAATCACATCACAGCTAGCAAAGGCTTCATCAAAGTCTTTGACGATTAAGCGGCGGATTTTTTGTGCTTTGGTATAGTAAGCATCAAAGTAACCTGCCGAAAGTGCATAAGTGCCGGTCAAGATACGGCGCTGTACTTCAGGACCAAAGCCTTCAGAACGTGAGCGCGTGTATAGATCGAGCAGATCGGTTGGATTCTCACAGCGATAGCCAAAGCGTACGCCATCGAAGCGTGACAGGTTTGATGATGCTTCGGCAGGGGCTAGCATGTAGTAAGTGGCAAGGGTAATCTCAGGATCAGTGATATTCACTTCTACGATCGTTGCACCTAGCTCTTCATATTTTTTCAGAGCAGCACGTACGGCCGTTTCTACCTCAGCGTCTAGTCCAGCACTAAAGTATTCTTTGGCCACACCAATGCGTAAGCCAGCAAAGGGCTTGTCGCTAGCCGCGCCTTCAGCATCATTGATGTCTTGTA
>NZ_DKHR01000036.1:35244-48764 GCF_002453835.1 Psychrobacter sp. UBA6739 | reverse complement strand
CACTTTTAAGTGGGTTTTACTATACTATAAGCTTAATAATATTTGTTGTATGTCGTGAAAAGAAGGAAAAGTTAATATTACAAAAACAATCAATGATCCATGATAAGAGCTTTACAACGATTGATGACGCTAGGCTATATTGGATATTAAATAAGGTTGGAATGCGAACTGATATTTATGAATTTGCAAAGAAATTGTCTGAATGGAAAGGTTTGAAAGAAAAGTATAACCGTAACTCTCAAATTAACTGGTTAAACTATATTTATGATCCTCAATCAAAACCCAGAATTCTAGCTTTATTAATTGCTTTTATTTCTTTGTTTACGGTTGTTACGATGAATACATTTGAGATTGAACCATTCTCAGTAATATTTAGTTTTTTTGGTCTTAAGCATATCTTAGTAGAAGAAACATGGCTGATTCTATTCTTAATATTTTTAATATACTTCTTATCTTGGCAACTAATATTTATAGGTCATATTTTTAGTAGAGGTGCAACGCACTTGATAGGCTTACTAAACAGAGATAATCTTAGTGAGTTGAAATTTAATATTTTAATAAATTTTTTACTTGATAATATCGACTTAAAAAATGAGGATAGTTTTAATTGATTACTTCAGCTTAATCAACTTAAGGGTTCTTATTTCTATTTAAACTAAGGCGTGTTGAGCATTCAAAAATAGTCTCTGTAAGGGCTAGGGTCGAATGTTCAACACGCCCTAAATAATTTTGCTTATCTTTTAATTCAACTGCAATGACCCTTTCGCATTCATCAGCAGCTCAACCACATCATCACCACTGATCACTTCAAAGCGCTTGTCGATGTCTGATTCTTCCACGCCGTTGTGCTTCATGCAAGCGCCGCAGACCAATACTTGACCGCCTTTTTCGATAAAGGCTTCTAGCAATTCGCCCGCAGGTTCAAATGGCGCGCCAATATTGACGTTATCTAATGCGTTCGGTAATGCCAAATGTACCGCATCTACCATTAATATCACTGAGGCAGAATGACCTTTTTTGAGTGCGACACCTGCCATAGTGAATGCTAAAGTGATTTTACTTGGATTTGATTCACTATTATCAAATAACGTACCGACATAATCCGTCGTGTTAGCCATATTATTCTCCTTATAAGACTGTTTTAATTAAATAGTATTTAATTGAGCTGAGTATGATGCTCACTACTATCCTAACATTTAATATATGTATTTATATAATGTAGTGTTAGGAAATAGTAGTTATAAGGTTAACTGATTGTGAATAGGTGTTTGTGACTTATGAATAAAGCTGAATAATAAATGCTAACTTTGCGGTGGCCACGGGCGATCAGCATCACTGACGATCCATTCTGCCACATAGCCACTCGGTGGCAACTGCCAATCTGCTTGTCCCAATGAGGCTAGTACACGTGCTGTTTCTATCACCTTACCTTTTTCAGTCACGCCCGTCCGCAGTAGAGCAGAGGAGCAAGGTTTGCCCTTTACCCACATCGACTGCTCGATATATATCCAACGCTCATCGAAGCCGACGATATGCGTTTTCATGGTGACTTTATCAAAAGCGCGAATGCGTTTGCGATATTGGATGGTACTGCCAGCGACAACCAAACCCCAACGCTGCTTGAGCAGTTGACGCCCAAGTCCGCTACGCACCGCGAAGTCAGTACGACCCATATCAAAAAGGGTAAGTACGCGACCATTATTCATCTCCAAGAAATTATCAATATCCGTCAGACGACAGCGAAAGCTAATCTCACTCGTATCTTTAAACGTTAAGGTATTGCCTTTTTTGACTTGTAGCGCGGCGTGGGCGATGGTGCTGGCATAACGGATAAATGGATACATAGTGCAATCTCAAAGAGTAAAAGGTAAAGTGAGTATTTTTATTTTAGGGCTTATTAGATGCTACACCGATATGATTAAAATAAGCGCTGACAGTTTCAGGTATCCAGTTGATATCAAATCTTGATTTTTTATAAAGATGCGGCGATTTGTCTTTATCCGAGCGATAACGAATAAAACCCACATGCCCGCCATGCTCAGTGTCTAAAATAGTGACACTGTTAGACACATCATTCGGCGTGGCGGTAAAACCAAGGAAGGGGTCGTCTTTGGCACTAATGAGTAACAATGGCTTCGTCACTTTTATCAAATAAGGCAGGGCTGATGAAGCTTGATAGTAGTGATTGTTAGAGCGGTAGCCATGACGCGGTGCGGTAAAGATATCGTCAAAGTCACTGATGCGATTGACCGCTTTGATCGAGTCGATCTCTTCTTTGCTGATGTCATTGGCTAAGGCTTTTTTGATAATCGGGTTGAGCAAATAAGGGGTGTAAATTCGATGACTCAAAAAGCTGTGCATACTAAGCGCCGCCGATGACATATCGACGGGAGCGGAGATGACCACAGCGCCTTGGCAGATTGCTTTATCACCATATTCGCCCATGTATTTCGCCAAAGCATTGCCGCCCAGTGATACCCCAACCGCATAAATATTGGCGTACTGTTGACTTAGGTTTTGTAGCGCATGATGCACCTCATCGGTATCACCCGCATTATAAAAAACTCGTCCATTCGCAGGAATGCCGCCACAACTGCGGAAGTGCGCCACCACAAAGTGCCAGCCTTGCGCATGTATTTGATGCGCCAAAGCACGTGCATAATGGCTGTCGCTGCTGCCTTCCATTCCATGAAACAGAACGATTAATGGCGTTTGCTCACGCTCGCCATTTTCTACGGTGTCGATAGGATGCGCATCATAAAAATCATAAGCAATATCACTTTCATCCAACGAGTCTTTTTCGACCACACGACGATAAGTAGGCGCTTTAGGGGCAAAAAACTTAGGCAAGATGCTTTGTAGATGCGGATTGGTCAGCCAAAATGGGGGTTTAAAAGGCGCTGGAGAGAAGGGTTGGCTCGGTTTTGAAGTTGGCGTATTTGAGGTTGGCATAAAGGTGTCTTATTTAATGGGCGTTAAAATCATCTTTAACAATCAGTGCCTTATCATACCCATGGCAGTTATCAAAACCAATAAGATTTAGTGAATGCTCAGTGAACGCATGATTACTCATTCACTTTTTCCGACGCATCTAATACGCGCCCATCCATCGCTAGACGTTCTTTTAAATGGTCGATATCTGCCTCAGCAATCGTCACGGTCAATGTCACTTGTTTACTATAAGCGACATCATCGATACTGCCATTTAAACTGTCGACCACATAGCGGCATTGTGCTTCGGTCGCAAACTCTGCCAATATCTGCACTTGTACCATTGGCACATAAGGGCTTAAATCCATCTCATCGACGACCGCTTGCGCTGCGCCTGCATAAGCACGGGTTAGACCGCCTGCGCCCAGTTTAATACCACCAAAATAACGCACGACGATGATAATGACGTTACCGATCGCTTTATGCTGCAACACATTTAATATCGGGCGACCTGCCGTACCATTTGGCTCGCCATCATCATCAAAGCCCGCACTGGTCGTGTTATTGGGGTCGCCAATAATGTACGCCCAACAGTGGTGACGCGCATCGGCATATTGTTGACGTAGTTGTTCCACGTGAAACATTGCCTGTTCACGCGAGGTTACAGGATAAGCGTAAGCAATAAACTCGGATTTTTTAATTTCTAAGCGCGCAGTGACAGCACGTTTTAGCGTTTGATAGCTCATATTTCATCAGGTCTAGGTTGGATATGGTAAACTTGTCTAACTTTCACTGTCGTCCATATTGGGTGCAGTGTTCATTTAATTTTTTATTATAGTACCACTTCTGACCCATGAAGATAGCGGACAAGCTCAGTGCGAGTGCTGGTGTCGTTAGCTGCTACGGTAAAGTAGGTATCATCAAACGAATGGTAGGCAATATATGCGTCTAGATAAATTTTTGAGTAAAGCCACTGAGCTTTCGCGTAAAGAATCCAAAAAAATTCTGCACGCTGGTGAAGTAACGGTAAATGATCAGGTCATCAAAGACCCAGGCGTCCACGTCGATGTGGTCAATGACGACGTGATTTGGGCAGGCGAGCCATTATCGGTCGCTGCGGGCAGTCGTTATATTCTATTACATAAGCCTGAAGGCTTTGAATGTACGCTGAAAGTGAAAGAGCATCCTATCGTCACTGAGCTGATAGCGGTGCCAGAGCTTGGCAGCTTGCGCATTGCAGGGCGTCTCGATGTTGATACGACCGGCGCATTATTGATGAGTGATGATGGTAAATGGTTACACCGTGTCACCAGCCCTAAGCATGAACATGCCAAAATTTATGAGCTGACTTTAGCAGATGCGATGGATGAAGCGGCGCAAGCCAATGCCGTCAAAGAAGTCGCTGAGGGCATCCTTTTAGAAGGCGATCACGAAGAAACAAAACCTGCGGTTCTCGAATTCATTGATGAGACCCATGCGCGTTTGACGCTTGAGCAAGGTAAATATCATCAAGTAAAACGGATGATGGGTTACTTTGGTAATAGAGTGGTTGAGCTGCATCGCGCTAGTGTCGGTCATATTACTTTGGAAGGATTAGAGAAAGGCGACAGTCGCTTTTTAACACCTGAAGAAGTCGCTAAGTTCTAAGTTTTTCATCTTGAAATGAACTCGCAAGCACTTCTTTACAATCAGCAGCCACTTCACGTGTGCTGCTTTTTTTGACCGTAGTGTTTGACCATGGTTTTTAATTGTAGTTTTTATCTATCACTTTCACCCTGTTATGTCTCGTGTGCACACTGTGTTGCCTATCTCTTAAAGCTCAGTAGCAGTTTTGCAAAATTGAGCCGTTAAACCTTTGCAAAAGTATTCCTTGTGCTAAAGTCTGCCTATCTTTTTTTAATCTATTTTTTTACATAATATCGTTATCTTTATGAAAAGTAGCTATTTTTAAAAACCGATATTGTTAGAAGCGAGTATTATTAGAAACAGCTATTCTTAAGATTGAGTGTTGTTAAAATTAAAGGTTATTAAAAATCGTTGTTACTGAAACGCGCTGTTTTTGTTAAAACCAGATAGGACTGTCTCTGTGAAATCATCTCTATTAAAATCTGCCAGTTTAATTGGTGCCATGTTATTGGCAACCACTGCTTGTGCCCAGTCTAGTGATACTACGGCTACTAACCAAAAAGCGAGCCAGAGTACTCAAAATACAAAAGCTGCTGGCACTGTTAGCAAGTCTGTTGACAGTCGATTGCGCCAATTGCTCACTCAGGCAGGGATCAAAACACAAATTAGCTCTATTGTGCCGTCCAACTTACCCAATATGTATCAAGTCAATTTGGCGGGGCAGTTGCCTTTGCATATCACTGAAGATGGCAAATATGTCATTCAAGGCGAGCTACAAAAGAATCCAAGCAAGCGTGTAGTTACCAAGACACCAGAGCGTAGCATCAGTGCGCAGGCAGGCAAACCTATCAGTGCGAGTGTCAAAGCTGATATATTGGCAAATATGGATGCGCTGAAAAATATGAGCACTAAGACGCCGTTCTTTTATACCGCAGTGCCAGGCGTGATTTGGGGTGCGACATTAGAAGGCGTGCCTTTTTTACTATCGGATGATGCACAATATATTACTGATGGCGAGATTTCGGTCATCGAAAATGGTCAATTCATCGGACTCGATGAGCAATTTGAGAAGCGTAAAAATCAGTCTGTGTTTGCGACTTTAGATGACAGCCAGCTGATTAATTATCCAGCGACCGGCCCTGAGAGAGCGGTTATTTATGTGGCCAATGACGTTAACTGTCCTTACTGCCGCCGCTTGCATCAACAGCTACCGATGCTTAATGCCAAAGGTGTGACGGTCAAAACCATTGGTTATCCGATATACGAGCAGTCCCCTGAGCAAATGCGTGGGATTTGGTGCCAAGGTGACGAGGACAGCCGCCGTAAAGCTTTTGATAAAGCAATGTTGCAGGGTGAGATGACACCTGCACCAGCAAGTTGTACAGCCGATCATGTGACGCCCAATCGTGAAAAAGCAGCAGGGCTTGCGGTGATGGCAACGCCTGCTATCTACCGTGAAGATGGCGTGCTGTTTCAAGCGAGCTTTGAGAGTCCTGAGTTTTTAGAATTTTTGGGCGTACAGTAGCTCACACAGATGTTTAATAAAGTTATGAATAAAAAATGTGTTAAAAGATGATATTCCTTAAGATTGATAAAAAAACCGCTACATAAGTAATTTATGGGGTGGTTTTTTATTACCTCTAAGCGTTAGGGATAGCAAGTCTATTGTGGCAACACGATATCAACGATTTTCCAATCAATTAAGCCGTTACGCTGCATCTCGATGGTGAGCGGATAACCTTTCACCTGACCGCTAATAGTGAAGCAATTAATACCACAATAGCCCAATGTTGGCTTGTCACTGTCCGACCCTTGCGCTACCTGTTGCTCCAGTTCAGCGGATTGTTTTTCCATGATTTGCTGCATTTGGCTTTTGACCACTGCATCCACATCACCGCGCTGGATGATAAGATTTTGAATCAAATTTTTGAGATCGACCTGATTACTGGCGATTGCCCATGCAGCGGCCAGCTCTTTGGTCGCGGTATTGGCCTGACCTTGGGTATTGATGACTTTTTCGATATTTTGTGGCGTGATAGCACCATTCACCGCCTGCGTGATAAAACTATTAGCGGCTTGGGTCAATGGCTCGCCGCCCAACTCAGCGACCAATGGATAATTGGCCATAGTCGCCGTAAACTGACTGGTTAGTTGGTTTTGGATGCTAGGTCGCACTTGCTCATAGTCGATCGCTGCTGCGATGGTCGCGCCGTCTTTGGCATCGTAGGCATTTTTAAGCTGATAAGCGCTGTAATAGGGCGAGCCTGCATAGACAGCGACGGCAATGACGATTAATAAAATAATCAGCTTCTTCATAAAAATCAAACCCTTATCGCAAAACAAAAACGTAATGATAGGCAGATTTAATACTGGTAAGTATAAATCTAAAACCCCAAAAATATAGCGATAAATATTAGCATGGCTGAGCCTTTCTAAGGTATGAAAACCTTTGTTCATTCCTTAATAAAACCTTTTTGTATGGCCAAGCGCACTATAGTGGATACTTTCCCTGCCTAAGCGCTTGATAAATCACCATAGCATCTCCATAAATAGCGCAAACTTTTAATAATTGATTTGGCTAAGCAGCATCCCGCCGTATTCGCTTGTAAGATTCATAGCAGTATCACCTCTTTTCTCTCACTATTTATGATGTTTCATGTGAAACCTTTGAGTGCCATAGTGAGTCGTATTAAAGTGGTGGTTGACTAGAACTACTGAATCGACTGTCCGGTGGACTGTAAAGACGATAGGAGAGCCCATGAGTAAGCGCGATTTTTATGAAGTATTAGGTGTGAGCAAGACCGCTGAAAGCAAAGAAATTAAGCGAGCTTACCGCAAGCTGGCTATGAAATATCACCCTGACCGTAACTCTGATGATCCAGATGCTGAGGATAAATTCAAAGAAGCATCGATGGCTTACGAAGTACTAAGTAGCGAAGAAAAGCGCTCTGCTTACGATCGCATGGGTCATTCAGCCTTCGAAAATGGTATGGGTGGCGGCGGCTTTGGCGGTGCAGGTGGTGGCAACTTCCAAGACATTTTCGGTGATATCTTCGGCAACTTTGGCGATATCTTCGGTCAGCAGCGTGGCGGCGGCGGTGGACGTTCGCGCCGTGGTTCTGATTTGCGTTATGTGATCGAGCTGACTTTAGAAGAAGCGGTACGTGGCTGTAAAAAAGAAATCAGTTTCACAGCGCCTGCGCCATGCGACACCTGCGATGGTAAAGGGGCAAAAAATGCCTCTGATATCGTGACTTGTCAGACCTGTCATGGACAAGGTCAAGTGCGTATGCAGCAAGGATTTTTTGCCGTGCAGCAGGCTTGCCCACATTGTGGCGGCACTGGTAAACAAATCAAAAATCCGTGCTCTGACTGTCACGGTAATGGCGTTAAAGACAAATCACGTACGCTAGAAGTGTCTATCCCAGCGGGTGTTGATGATGGTGATCGCGTCCGTCTAGCAGGCGAAGGTGAAGCGGGCGGCGCGGGTGTCCAAAACGGCGACTTATACGTTGAAGTACGCGTAAAACCGCATAATGTCTTTACCCGTCAAGGCGCTGATCTATATATGGATGTGCCTGTGAGCATCACCGATGCAGCATTGGGTAAAGAGGTCGAAATTCCAACATTAGATGGTAAAGTAAAAATCAAGGTTGCAGAAGGCACGCAAAGTGGTAAGTTGCTACGTGTACGCGGCAAAGGCGTGACGCCAGTACGCACCACCATGAAAGGTGATTTGATTTGCCGTGTGGTGATTGAGACCCCAGTGAACTTAACTCGCGAGCAAAAAGACCTGTTGCGCCAGTTCCAAGATACGCTTGACGGTGATAGCAAGCATCAGCAGTCGCCACATAAGAAGTCATTCTTTAAAAAGATTGGCGACTTATTTGATTAACTGAGTTGTTTTAATCACCCGTTTGGTTGAATGATTAGATACAAAACCCCCAGTGTTTCATGTGAAACACTGGGGGTTTTTATTGACGCTATAAAAAACCATTCAGGGGGTGATATTTGCTAAACTTAGCATCATAACATTTAAAACCTTTCTTATTAATATAGAGCTTTTAGGGTAAAAATATGAGCCAACAGAGAACAGCGCAAGAAAATACAAATAAACAAGCCATCAAAGTCGGGGTGATTGGTGCGGGTGGTCGTATGGGGCGTATGCTAATAGAGGCAATACAAGACAACTCGCAAACGACATTAAATGCCGCGATAGAACGTCAAGGTTCAAGCCTTGTTGGTGCAGATGCTGGCGAAGTCGCCGCTATCGGTCGCTTAGAGGTACAGATTGTCGATGATTTAAAAGTTGTCATTAATGACATCGATGTACTCATTGACTTTAGCTTGCCTGATGCCACTGAACAAAATATGCAGATTTGCGCGGTAAACAATGTCGCGATGGTTATTGGGACGACAGGATTCAATGAGCAGCAAGAGCAAGTATTGGCAAAAGCCAGCGAGAAAATTGCGATTGTCTATGCTGGTAACTATTCAACAGGCGTTAATCTGTCATTAAAGTTGCTCAGCATGGCCGCGAAGGCATTTGGCGAGGATGCCGATGTAGAAGTCATCGAAGCACACCATAAGCATAAAATCGATGCGCCATCAGGCACAGCATATATGATGGCAGAAGCCGTGGCAGAAGCTCGTGGACAGAATCTAAAAGACGTCGCTGTTTATGGCCGCGAAGGACAAACGGGCGAACGCAAAGCAGGTACTATTGGTATTCATGCTATTCGCGGCGGTGAAATCATTGGCGATCATACCGTGATGTTTATTGCCGATGGTGAGGTGGTTGAAATTACCCATCGTGCCCGCGCGCGTATGACTTTTGCCGCGGGTGCCGTACGTGCCGCGACTTGGGTTATCAAACAAGAAGTTGGGCAATATAATATGCAGGACGTGTTGGGTTTGAATGAGTAAGGCAAGATTTAGATAATCTACTTATAAGCGAGATGGCAATGACAGATAACGCTAGTATCACTATTAAAAACTTTAAGAGCTATAAAGAAGCCACCTTACCGCTGTCACCTTTGACTTTACTGATAGGGGCGAACGCGTCAGGTAAAAGCAATGCTATTGAAGCGTTTCGTTTTTTAAGTTGGGTGGCTGGTGGTGAGCGCTTATCTACGCTCAAAAATAGGGTTAACGATAGTGATAAAGTCGTTCGGGGTAGTATTAGAGACTTGTCGTTCAACTCAACAGAACAATTCGCACTACTATTTAAATTTGAAGCAGGTTTTGAATATGAAGGCATTTTTGAAGTAAGCTCAAACAGTATCGAACTTAGGAGCGAGATTATACATTTACAAGAAAATAGAGTTGTTATATTACAAAATTTGAAGCCTCCTTATTTTTCGCAACTTTCAGAGCTTCATAATATAGATTTAATAAAAAAAATAGATGAATTTGCAAAAGGTAATACTGGCCTTGATGGTTTTATAAATTCTCAGACAGATGATAAAGTTACTTTTTACAAAACTAATAATAGCGACATATCTGCATTTCTTATGATTGATACATTCATAACCATGAAGAAGAAAAAGCCTTGGACTAATTTTAATGTTATTCGCAAGTTTTTACAGCAATCTTTTTTCTTTGATTTTGTACCAAATAACATGCGTATTGATAGTATTTCAGATAACATTTTAAGACCAGATGGCTCTAATATCGCTGGAGTTTTATATAATATCTGCGAAGAAGCAAAGAACAAATCTAAGTTATTGTTATTAGTTAAAAGCTTACCAGAACAAGATATTCTAGATATTAAATTTTACAAAGATCATCGTGATCGTATTGAGTTTGCTCTAGTTGAAAGCTTTGGGAGTACTTCTGTTGAACGTACAATGGATTTACTATCAGACGGTACGTTAAAAGTATTGGGCATTGCAGCTGCCCTCCTTTCTGTGCCAGAAGGTTCAACAGTAGTCATTGAAGAGATTGATAATAGTATTCATCCCACACGAGCGCATATTATTTTAAGCTTACTGCGTCAGTATGCCGAAGAACGTAAACTTAATTTGTTACTATCGACGCATAATCCTGCGCTAATGGATGCCCTACCAGATGAAGCCCTCGCAGATGTTGTATTTTGCTATAGAGACCCGCAAGAAGGTGATAGCAAGTTGATGCGCTTAGGAGACTTAGATGATTATCTTGGCTTAGTCGCTCAAGGAACGCTTGGCGACTTAGTTACTCAAGGTATTGTCGAGCGCTTTGTAAAACATCCAATCACATCAGAGCAGCGTAAAAAACAAGCATTGGACTGGCTAAATCAGCTACAGGGGGCTGATTAGATGGCAGATATTTGTATATTAGATACCAGCATAATATTGAATATATTGAATGTTCCTAATAAAAATCAGAATAGAGTTAAAGTTATAGATGAGTTTGAAACCTATGCTGAATCGAACTGTCGATTTATTATTCCTTTAGTAGTGGCAGTAGAAGTCGGTAATCATATCAGCCAAAATGGCAATGGAGATACACGCCGAGAAATTGCTAAACAGTTCGTTGATATGATGCAAAAAACGTTTGATGGTAGCTCGCCATTTGAGATTAGCAATTTTGACCTAAAGTTAGAATGGCGTAATTGGATTAATGAGTTTATTGATAAAGCTGGACAGAATAAAACGCCCGACAAACCCAATGAAGGTATGAGTTTGACAGACTTGTCTATTATCAAAGAGTATGAAGATATTCAGGCCAAGAACAAAGCAAATAAACGTAAACACGTAAACGTATTTATTTGGTCACTTGATTCGGACTTAATACATTATGGTCACTCCTACTAAAGCAATAAAAGTAGTTCTACTAAGCGTTATTGTGTTCTCAACGCTCAATATCTCAGCACAAGCTGCAACTTTTCAAACCTACGTCATAGACACTTATGGCGGTGATGCATTATTACCTGCTGTTCGTCAGCAGCTAAATACCAGTCGTGACGGCGGTACAGTTACTACCTATCAAGACAAGTTAGTGTTGCATACGACAGCCGCTAACTATCAGGCGGTACAGCAGTTATTGACTCAGATTGACGGTCAGCCACAGGCATTGACGGTCGCTGTGCGTGTTGGCAACAATAGCAGCGTCCAAGGTAATATTCAGCAAGGGCAGGTCATTATTAGCAATCGTGGTATTCAAGGGTCAGGGATTATTCATCAGAGCAATAGCCAACAGCAAACAAATAATTTATACCAAGTACAAACCTTGTCAGGTAGTGCCGCCAGCATCAGTACAGGGACGCTTTATGCGCTGAATCAAACCTACGATGTAAATAGTTATACAAATTATAAAAGTCCCTCAGTACAGATTGTCATTCAGCAGCAGGTATTGCTACCAACGACGCAAGGCATCACGGTTACGCCAAGATTATTACCGACTGGTCAAGTCGAAGTAACATTGTCACAAGTTGAAGAAACACTCGCACGCTCTTATTCGTCTTCTCAGAAAAATAGTAATCATGCCATTCAAGGTCAACGATTAGACACGACCATTATTATCCCACGTGGTCAATGGGTAACTATCGGACAAATCTCTCAAAGTAGCCAAAATCAACGCGCAAGTTATGGTAGCAATCGTGCCATTGATAGCACTAAAAACACACCAATTTGGATAATGGTGCAGTAGCCTTGCATCGATTACTATTATCTTTGATATAAAAAAGCGCGATACTATAATGAGCAGTATCGCGCTTTTTATCGACAATAATCTATTGCAGATTAGTCAACGTAGATCACTTCCAACGGTGGAAAACCATTAAATTCAATAGATGAATACGAGTTAGTATACGCACCCGTGGTCAACCAAAAGATTTTATCACCAATCTCCAGCTCTTCTGGCAATTGATAGCCCGCTTCTTCATACATGATATCGGTCGAATCACAAGTAGGACCTGCCAGTACTACAGTGCCTTTGCTAGTTGATGTTTCCATCTTAGGCGTATAAACCGGATACTTGATGGCTTCACCCAAGGTCTCGATTAAGCCTTGGAATAAGCCCACATCGGTATAGACCCAACGCGTCAAATCCGTGTGCGACTTACGCGAGATAAGCACCACATCACTGACCAATACGCCCGATCCACCAACCAATGAACGACCTGGCTCAAGGATAATCTCAGGCATGTCCTCTTCACTATAGTCGTCTGTCAAATAACGAGTGATCTCTTCAGCGTAGACTTTTATAGGGTTCACTTCACTGATATAGTTGGCTGGAAAGCCGCCACCCAAATTGATCATTTGTAGCTTAATATCTTCTTCGTTTTTCATCCAGTCAAACATGTATTTGACCTTGGCTAGCGCATCATCCCAAGCGGCAACGTCTTTTTGCTGACTACCAACGTGGAATGAGATGCCATAAGGCACTAGACCCAAATCACGAGCTTGAATCAACAAGTCAATCGCCATATTGGGATGACAACCAAACTTACGAGACAATGGCCATTCAGCGGTCTCAGAGCCTTGTACTAAGATACGCACAAAGATTTTTGAACCAGGGGCGTGCTTGGCAATATTTTTTAGATCCGCTTCTGAGTCGGTCGCATACAAGTCAATACCTTTTTCAAAGGCATATTTGACATGCTCCGCTTTTTTGATGGTATTGCCATAAGAGATACGCGATGGCTCAACGCCGCAGTCTAGTACGCGATCAAGCTCATAGATGGAAGCACAATCAAAGTTCGAACCAAGATCAGCAAGCAAGTTAATCACTTCAACAGCAGGACTGGCTTTCATTGCATAATGGATTTTAGCATTGGGAAAAAACCCAACCATTTCATGATATTTGGTTTTGATACGGCTAAGGTCCACGACCAAAAATGGCGTCTCGCGACCTTCAGCAGCTTGAGTGAATTTCTGCCAGCCGGCAGGGTCAAAATATTGGTCAATTTTGATCATGGTCATGGTAGGAAACCTTTAATAAAGACAGTAGGTGTTAAAGAGTAAATGCTCGCATCACGT
>NZ_DKHR01000036.1:0-35212 GCF_002453835.1 Psychrobacter sp. UBA6739 | reverse complement strand
CTGATTAAATGACGTAAAAATAGCTTAGATGATGAATGGACTAAGAATGGCTGGGCTGTGGCTGTTTATCCGCCGTTTGTTCGCCTTGTTTTTCGCGTATTTTAACGATTTTACGCACTTTATCGCGAGCACGAGTTTGCTTGAGACGTGATAGGTAATCGACGAATATGACCCCATTTAAATGATCCATTTCATGTTGGATACATACCGCGAGTAAGCCTTCTACTTCTTCATCGATTTTTTGACCATTCTCATCTAAGGCTTCAATGCGCACTTTGTTTGGGCGCTCGACACTGTCATAGACTTCAGGTACGGACAAACAACCTTCTTCATAGGGCTGTTTCTCTTCTACCAATGGTGTCACCTTTGGGTTGATAAAAACTCTAGGGCTATTTTTATCTTCAGACAGATCCATGACGATGAGCTGAATATGACGATCCACTTGGCTTGCTGCCAAACCGATACCTTGTGCCTCATACATCGTCTCAATCATATCAGCGATTAAGGTTTTGATTTCAGCAGTCACTTCCTTAACAGGCGTAGCAATAGTACGCAGGCGCGGGTCTGGGTAATTTAAAATAGGGAGTAAAGCCATAACGCTCACCTCAATGATAGGGATAAAATAGGGTTGATATTATAGGATAAATGGGGACAAAAGTAATGCTTATCAATACTTTCGCACAATTATTGCTTTTTATCATCGTAAAAAATGAGGGAGGTCGCTTTTATTATAGGCATAAAAAAGCCCTGCAATTCGCAAGGCTTTTTGATTTATATAAGCTAGATTAGATGTAATCTGACTTGCATAAGTAGAGTTGCTTTTTAGTAAATTGAGTTTAGTGAATAGTGAATCAAGTCATTTCTAAGTCATTAAAGTCGTTTTGTACAACTAAAACGTCTAACCAAAAGTGCAAAGTTATACACCACGTTTGCTCATAATCATCTCATAGATAAATAACAGGATGATCGCACCGATTACTGAGAATATCAAACCAGTAAAGCCGCCATCAGCATTGATACCGATAAGACCAGCTAAGAAGCCACCTAATAAAGCACCGACGATACCCAATACAATTGTCATTATCCAGCCCATCGGGTCGCTACCTGGCTTGATAGCTCGTGCCAATAAACCTGCAACCAGACCTACAATAATCATCCAAATAAAGCTCATATTATTCTCCTAATTTATTATCATTTATAATAGTTAATCAATTTTGATAAGCTCATTGTAAGCACTGTATAGACGTAAAGGTAAGCGCGAAATGTTACCAGTGTATGAGCTATGTGAGGAAAATCATAGATTTGCTAATATGCAGGTAGAATAGGTAAATGAAAGGTTACAAAGGTAGTGAAGTCGAAAACGCCGTCTATATATTAAAGCATTTTTGGATATCGACGCTCCCTAGTGTTGCTCCTCTCTACAGTAATTGCAAGTAATCGGAAAAAGCTGATCATAAAAAAACGTTGCTCATTTATAATAAGCAACGCTCTTATTTGACACCAGAAATAAACCAGCTAGATTGTTTGTTGCGTAGCTTTATTATGTGGCCTTATTACGTAGCGCAGTTAATAAGCGTTGATGAATACCTTCAAAACCGCCATTCGACATAATCACAATGGCGTCACCCGCTTTTGCATGCGTGTCGATATGCTCGATGATAGCATCGATACTAGAGAGCACCTGTTGGTTGCCCATGTTAGGATTTGCGCTATTGGCATTTTCAATGACTTCTTTTAACCCCCACTCCAGTCCTGTCGGCTCATACCATAAGGTATGATCGGCGAGAGCAGCAGATTCAGCCAAGCTGTCTTGATGAATGCCCATTTTCATGGTGTTACTACGTGGTTCAATAATAGCCCAAATGCATCTGTCCGCCAGTTTCTTCTTGGCACCGTCTAAAGTAGTAGTAATGGCTGTAGGATGATGGGCAAAATCATCAAAGACTAAGATATCATTGACATCGCCAATCAGCTCCATCCGACGTTTAATGCCCGCAAATGCTGATAATGCCGCGCACGCAGTCTTGACACTGACGCCGATGTTATAAGCCGCTGCGACAGCAACCAAGGCGTTATTCACATTATGAATGCCGCTCATCGACCAATCGACGACTCCCGTGGCTTCTTCATCAGCAATATCAGCCGCAAAACTAACCGCAAATTGACCACCATCTTCGCTGATAAGCTCAGCTTGCCAATCACTACTATCTTTTACATACTTATCTTTTGCGTGGGTATTATCTGTTGCATGAGTATTATGTGCCGCTGAATCCAATACGGCTGTTCGCCAAACGGGTGTCCAAACCCCTTTCGCTAACGTCTCCTCTAAGCTGGCAGTCGCTGTGGGCATAATGATTTTGCCCGTACTTGGAATCATGCGCACCATATGATGGAATTGGGTCTGAATGGCCTCAAGATCCGCAAAAATATCCGCATGATCAAATTCTAGGTTGTTTAAAATAGCCGTACGCGGACGGTAATGAACGAACTTTGAACGCTTATCAAAAAATGCAGAATCATATTCATCCGCTTCGATAACGAAATAGCCAGTATTTACCGAA
The DNA here is from genome assembly GCF_002453835.1 of Psychrobacter sp. UBA6739. Classification (NCBI taxonomy): domain Bacteria; kingdom Pseudomonadati; phylum Pseudomonadota; class Gammaproteobacteria; order Moraxellales; family Moraxellaceae; genus Psychrobacter; species Psychrobacter sp. UBA6739. Next base: position 32,651 of record NZ_DKHR01000036.1, on the reverse strand, counting down.
TCGTCATTATCAATTTTGTCAGCACCCAAATAACTGCTGTGAGCGAAGACGTGCTGTAAATGCTCGTCAGTGGTATCAACCAGTGGCACACCGCCGATTAAAAACCCAGTGTCGATACCCGCATAGTGCAATATCCAAGCGAGCATAGTCGTCGTCGTGGTTTTACCGTGAGTACCGGCAACGGCTATCACATGACGCGATTGCAATACCTGCTCAGATAAAAACTGTGGTCCTGAAGTATAGCGTAGACCTGTGTCCAGCATATATTCGATGACATCCATACCGCGCTTCATGGCATTACCAACGACGACTAAATCTGGTGCTGGTTGTAAATGCTCTATCAGATAGCCTTGCTCAATGGTCACGCCCGCGTTTTCCAGTTGGGTGGACATCGGCGGATAAACGTTGGCATCTGAGCCCGTGACCGTATGCCCAAGCTCGCGCGCTAGCAATGCCAGTGAGCCCATAAAAGTACCACAAATACCAAGAATATGAATATGCATAGACGTTCCGTACGAGCTTAAATTAAAAGAATAAAAATGGAGCATTATCCCAAAAGTTACCGATATTAACTGTGGTTTATTCTAGGATACGCTCAACCTAATGGTCATCAGTCTTGGCTATAATTAAAATATCATAAATGGTGACGATGTTAACCGTGCTTCATGTACCAAACGTACTATTGACGTCCACTTGGCTTACCTCTACTTTATATTGCTTCAACCCTATATTCTGTCACAAAAACAGCATAGGTTCGCCAAATAGCAGCGTCGAAAACAAGCACTTATTGTAAAGTAAACACCGCATGATGACCAATAAAAAACGCCCAGTAAGTAGGCGTTATTAAAAGAATGGTTTGGCTCATTGAGCATCACTATATTCAGAGCACCTAAAATTTAGAGCCTCTAAATGTTTATGCCGCTATTTTATTATTTGCGCGACAGGGTATAGTCATTGTTAGGTTTTTTATGTTCATCCATTAAAACAAGATGATTGTCTTGAATATGATACGCTTCAATATTTTTGTCTTCATAGACAATCGTAATCATATCATTGTCTTGACGATAAACACCAGGCTCAAACAAGGGTGCATTCGGCATTTCGGGGTTGTTATCTATACTGGTTTTTAGCACTGAACCATCAGCGAATAAATTCAATGTAATATCGGTGCTATCACAAGATTTACAGGGTACCATGCCACCATAATCGCCCATTAACGTGGCTTGTAACGTGCCATTACGCGGCTCTGAGCGTGTCAGCGATTGATGGGGATATGCACCGTTACTCGATTGGGCAGCCGCAATCAGCGATTGTCCTTCTGACACTTTATCTAGCTCACTACCCGCATTTAATAGATTGGTCTCTAACAAGTTCTCTGCGCTATCTTGTGCGCTGTTCTCTTCTACATGATCGATAGGGGTGACCTTAGTCGTCATACCTTTATCGCCGCTAGACGAGGTACTATCACAGCCGATGAGCAGCACACAGAGGGGCAGCGCTAGCAAGCAACGACCACCGCGTTTGAGGATAGTTAGCGTGTTAGAACAAGTAGGCAAAAAATATATCATGGTCACACCAAAAAACAGTTTTTTAATAGTCATTCCAAAGATTATCGACACTATCGACAACTCAATACGTTGTCAAAAAGGAAAGATAATAGGAAGGATAAATGTTTAAATTAGAGTAGAAGACTACGAGACTACAAGTGCCATCTGAGGCTAGGCGGCGAGAAGAAGCTATCGGTAGCCTATCGCCAATCAGTCAACAGTGATGGATATTTAAAACGCTATTTTACCCATCAAAAAGCAAATAAACTGTGTCAAGATATCAAAGGTTAAAGATATCTCTGTGGCCTTTTTGTTATGATAGGTTTAGCCATGAGCTAAGAATAATGGTTTAACATTGATAGATATGACGAACCAAAATTATCGGAGATATTTAATAGTGGCTCATTAAAGAACAGACGTTTAGTAATAAACACGCCTGTTCATTTGGAAAAATGGATCTAGCAAAAACAAAGGATATAGCAAAAAGCAACGTAGGGGCTAATTCGCTATCAAGCAAGACGGCTAGGGGCAACAGGTCGTAAAATACGCCATAATATCAACCCGTGTACCACCAATAGCAGAATAAATAGAATCAAAGATTGTTCAGGAATGCTCAGTCCCATAAATGTCCACTCAACAGAGGCACATTCGCCAGAGCCCGCAAAAACTTCTTTAAATACTTGCAAAATCGGTAGCGTATCTAACCAATAATCCAGCCCCGGACCACAAGAAGGTACTTGATCGGCAGGCAGATGCTGTAGCCAAACATGTCGTCCAGCCACGGCGGTCGCCCAACCGATACCTGCTAAGCTACCAAGCCACAATACCAGTCTAACTGCCTTAGATTTAGGGTTGAATAATGCGGCTATCAAAGCAAAACTGCCCATGATTATGAGGCCAATACGCTGAAAAATACACAGTGGGCAAGGCGAAAACCCCATATAGCGCTGTAAAAAAAACAGTGCAAAACTCATACCTATTACGGCTATTATCACCAAAAATATTTGCAAATTGCGGTAAGTGGTCAGCTTTAGCATCGGGCAGTTACTCTTATAAAATAGTCATCTATACACGTTAAGTGGCGGTCAGAATTTAGTATTCAAAACTCAGCAATCAAAGCTCAGCAATCAAAACTTAGCGATATTGCTGTAAAAATTCCATAAAATCTTCAGTTTCGGCTTTTTCAATCTCAGCTTGCTGTAATATCGATTTTTCTGCCAACACTTCATATTTGGCTTGGGTGTTTGGGCTAAGCGTTTGCTGTAATAAAGACTCACGATGCTGCTGCGCCAAGGTAAAGCCAAGCTGCCATAAGCTGCCTAAACGTTGACTATCAGAGTTGACTTGTGCTGAGATGGTCGATTCTGAGTGCCCTGCTTTGCCTTGCATTAACGCGACTGCTGCACGGTAATCGTTGCCGCCATAATGCGCATCAAGTAGCGCGGCAAGTGGTTGCATACGTTCTAAATGCACCAGCATCCAGCTCTCAAGCAGTTGCTCTTCGCCGTTGTTTATAATGTGTAAGCCTTCGCGGCGACCTTCGTTTACCACGCGCTCAAGATTGATGGCTAGGGTCTCTTCTTCCTCAGGTAACAGATCAGGAGAGTCGCTCAGCAGACAGTACAGCGCCATGACCTCTAAGAAACAAGCGCTAGACAGACGAATACCGACATCGCTATAAGGGTCTAGATCGATTGCACGGAACTCAACATAGGCGATACCGCGGCGCTCTAATGCTTCGGTCGGTGTCTCGCCGCTCATCGCAATTTGTTTGGGACGAATAGGGCTATAGTATTCATTTTCTATTTGTAAAATATGATTGTTGATTTGGATAGGGTTGCCATCGGCATCATCCAAGCCAAGCTTGGCAAAGCTTTCGTGCGGAGTCTGAATCGCACGGCGCAGTCCATCGACATACTCTGGCAGATAGTTATAACGAATATCGAGCTGTTCTTGCACACTATTGGTATAACCAAGCTTGCCCATACGTAGGCTGGTGGCAGCAGGCTTATAGTAGGTTGAGTCATTTAGCAGCTCTAAATCATGCTCACGACCAGCTAAGAAACAAGGACAAACGCTAGGGCTAGCACCCAGTAAATACAGTACCAAACTGGTCAGCCGCTTAAAGTTACGGATAAGTCCTAAGTACTTTTCGTTTTTAAATTCTGTCAGCGTTTGCGCTTGTGCAGCAGGTATTTCAGCTTGCCAGATTTCAAATAACCCGTCGCCAAAAGACAAGTTATAATGCAAACCTGCAATCGTTTGCATGCGCCGACCATAGCGGATACCAAGCCCACTACGGTATAGCGTCTTGAGCTTACCCGTATTAGAGCTGCCATAATCAGCCAGTGGGATGTCTTCATCATTCGATGACAGCATACAAGGCATAGACAGCGGCCACATCAGCTCACCTTCAGGCATGGCTTGATAGACCAATACATGCAACTGACGCAGCATGTTTAGCGTCTCTTTTGGTGAGGTTTTGGGGTCAGTAATTAGCTCAAGTAGGCTTTCTGAATAATCAGTTGTGATAAACGGATGGGTGAGCTTTGAGCCAAGCTTGGCTGGATGCGGTGTCTGAGCCAAGTAGCCATCGGGTCTTACGCGCAGACCTTCTTTTTCGATACCGCGGAGCATGCCCGTTAAATGCTTGCTATCAAACCAATTAGGAATGTCAAAATTCACAAAGCTACTCGCAAAATTACTCATAATAGTCATCTATTGTTATTTATTATGGCGGCTCAAAACACGACTGGCGTTTGACCATAATGAAGGTAAATATTGGATTAAGAATGCCGTCAGTTTAGCTCAAAGCTGCCCTGAAAACCACGGACAATTACAAATACGATAAGCTTTACAGGCGCTCATTCATCTTGATTTTAATAGGTATTTCAATAAAAAATTTTATGAACAGCGCGTTACTGTTTTCTAAAAAACGCATAAAACAAGAAGCATCTACCTACGAGATAGATGCTTCAAAAGTACGACGTTAAGCGGTTTATGATAGCGTTGACTAACGAGGAAGGTATCTTGATCAAAAGTCATGCGTCTTGCCAACTTAAATAGAGAAGGATGAGCCACAGCCACACGTGGTGGTGGCATTTGGATTGGTGACGATAAAGCGTGCGCCCTCTAATCCCTCAGTATAGTCAACGGTAGAGCCTTGTAAATACTGATAGCTTAGTGAATCGACGACCAAGGTTACATCGTCATTATCAAAATTGGCATCGTCTTCATTGAGCTCATTGGCGAAGTTAAAGCCGTAAGAAAAACCTGAGCAGCCGCCGCCCGTCACATAGACACGCAACATCAGATCGCTGTCGCCTTCTTCTTCACGTAGACGGCGCACCTTTTGTGCAGCGCTATCGGTTAAGCTTAAAACAGTTGGGTCTACTGGCTGGCTGGCGCTTGGATTAAATTGGTTGGCTGATTCGTTCATATCTACCTCAGTTGCTAGGATCAAATGCGGTCGTCCAGTTAGGGTTTGCAATGAAATAGTTGCAAATAAAGATACGCACGGCGTTTGATTCAATTGGGTGCTGTTATTATGGCGCTGCTATTGGTATGACTAATGGCGCATTATAAATATGATATCTGTCTCATTACAACGATTTGGTTGATAACGGGCACTTATCTCATCGCAGTATATCATAATGGGGGTGTTGATTCGTTTGTCAAGAGTGACGCTACTGGCTGAAGGTGGCTGATTGATACTAGCAGTTATTATCCCCATAAACTCATGCTAAGAGAAAGACTTTTTGTGCGAATAAACACTTGGTTTTGAAATAGTTATTTAATCGTTTGCCTATGGGGCAAGCGTTTGAAATAATAGCCGCCAGTTAACATGCCAGATGTGTGTTTTTTATTGCCTTATATTTTATATTACTGTTGAGTTGAAGAGATTATATGATCGAATTTAAAGACGTTGGTGTTCGCCGTGATGGTCGTGAGTTGTTTGCAGGGGCAAGCTTCCAGCTACATCCGGGCCACAAAGTTGGCTTGACGGGCAACAACGGCACCGGCAAATCTACCTTATTTGCCTTATTATTGACGCGAATGGGTAGAGGAGATACCGAGGTCACGCTTGATAGAGGTGAAGTCAGTATTCCTGATAGCTGGCATGTGGCACACATGGCTCAGGAAGTCGGCGCTACGACGCAGTCTGCGATTGATTATGTATTGAGCGGTGATGAGCAGTGGTATGAGATTAATGCTTCTTTGAATGATTTGAGTAGCGTCAGTGATGAACAGATCGGGGTATTGCATCAGCAATTTGATGAAATTGATGGCTATCGTACGCCGACTAAAGCGGCACAAATTATGGCAGGTCTTGGTTTTAATACCAGCCAGCATGAATTACCCGTAGAAGGGTTTTCGGGTGGTTGGCGCATGCGTTTGAATCTCGCCAAAACTTTGATGAGCCGTGCAGACTTAATGTTACTCGATGAGCCGACCAACCATTTGGATTTGGATGCGATTCTGTGGCTTGAGACGTGGATCAATGCCTATACTGGTCTGGTCATCGTCATCTCGCATGACCAAGCCTTTTTGGATGCCACCGTTGGTCATATCTTGCATGTCGAACAACAAAAAATCACCCTTTATACCGGTAACTATCAGCAATTTATCCGCACCCGTCACGAGCGTATGGCGCAGCAGCAGCAAGCGTTTGAAAAACAAGAAGCGACTAAAGCACACTTGGATGACTTTATTCGTCGTTTCCGTGCTAAAGCCAGTAAAGCTAAGCAAGCACAAAGCCGTATCAAGCAGCTTGAGCGCATGGCTGAGCTGTCACCGATGATGGCGGACAACCCGTTCTCTTTCCGCTTCTATGAGCCAGCAAATATGAGCTCACCACTGATTGAGCTGACCAAAGCGGATATTGGCTATAGCGATACGCCACTTTTATATAATGCCAATGTGCAAGTGACGCCGGATACGCGTCTTGGCTTGCTAGGTATGAATGGCGCTGGTAAGTCGACCTTAATTAAAGCCTTAGTCGGTGAGCTTGGCGTATTAACAGGGACGTATCGTGTTTCGGATACCCTGAAATTAGGCTACTTCAACCAGCATCAAATGGATATCTTGGATGCCAAGGCCACGCCTATAGAGATGTTGCGTCGTCTAGCCGGTAAAACCTCTGATGCGATGCTACGCTCGTTTTTAGGCAGCTTTGACTTCCGCGGTGAGCGTATCGATACGCCGAGTGAGCTATTCTCTGGGGGCGAGCGTGCGCGTTTGACGCTAGCATTGATTGTTTGGCAACGTCCTAACGTTCTGGTACTCGATGAACCGACCAACCATTTGGACTTACAAATGCGCCAAGCGTTGACCATCGCCTTGCAAGGATTTGAGGGGGCAGTGGTACTGGTTTCGCATGATCGTGAGTTGATTGCCAACGTCTGTGATGAGCTGTTTTTGGTACATGATGGTCAAATCGAGGAGTTCGATGGTGACATCAGCGACTACGGTAAGTGGTTGGCAGAGAAGCGTAAACAAGAGAACTCATCAGATAAAAGTACCAGTAAGAAGAAAAGTAAAAAAGAGAGTAAGAAATTCGTTTCACGTGAAACAGATAATGGTCAAGTGAATAATAAAGCACCTGATAATTCATCAAAAAGTAAAGCGACGACGCCTACGCTTAGTAAAGATGCGCAGCGCAAATTGGCTGCTGAACAACGCAAACTCACCGCGCCTATTCGCCGTGAGATAGAAGAGATAGAAAAGGCATTGGCTAAAATTGATGGACAGCTTGTGACGCTTGAAGAAAAACTGGCTGATACGGATTTGTACGAAGAAGGTCGCAAGTCTGATTTGCTGTTATTACTTAATGAGCAAACGGCATTGCAGCAGCAGCACAGTGACAATGAAGAAAAACTATTGCTTTTGATGACGACATTAGAAGAAATGGAAGCGGGTTTTGAGTAGAGAGCTGTTCGTTATAGTAAATAGTAGGTTTTGATTGTTTTTTAAGCTATTTTCACTTGATAAAGACAGTCACAAAAAAGGGAGAGCGCTGGCTCTCCCTTTTTTATTACGTTATTCCTTACGGTATTTACCATCACCATAAGACAGTATTTCCATTGTGGTCGTACATAACTGACAGTTTATTTGACCAGCAGCGGCTTTCGATAAATCCAAAATACGACCCCGAATGAAAGGGCCTCTATCGGTTATTTTTACGATTACACTCTGCTTTGTCTTCTTGTTGGTCACTTGTACCTTCGTACCAAACGGCAACGTGCGATGCGCAGCGGTCAAAGAGTTCATGTTGAAGATACTACCACTAGCAGTGCGTTTACCGTGGAACTGACTACCGTAATAACTGGTGTTTCCAGCAAAAACGGTGGTACTCAGCAATAGTGATAATGTGATAACCAAAGACTTGATTAAATAAGACATTTAATACCTTTAAGCAATTTATAAAATAGACAGATACACTTGTCTATGTTATTCATACTCCCTATGAGTATAAATATTATATTCATTTTACAACACATACTTTGTCATATTCTTACGGTTCTGTAAAAGAACTACTAAGGTCAAAATGCTCATTTAGGCACGCTAGCTAGTGAATACCAGTGATCTGTATGTAATTGTTTTAAATAATGATTTACATTGTTAATGGTATTTTTGGCTTGACTCTCTATTTTTTCATTAGGGTGAGTGTTAAATTGATATGACGTCTGTGGTTATCAAAGAATAATAATGCCAGAATCATAGAGAAGTATGCCAATGCAGTGACAAAGGCGAATCATAATGTATTAAGTACCTCAAACAACCTAAACACTGCTGTTGTTTGGCACTATTACTGGTAATATTTGTATAACGGTATTGAATTTTTATATTACTATCATTATTAGATAGACTATCGTTACCACCTGTTATGTCGCAGTTGAATAAATTTCCGTACCATATCGTTTAAAATGGGCATACCAGTATCATTAACATGCTTTTATGTTGAGGACAAAAACATGGCAGAGAAAAATTACTATGACATTTTAGGGGTCAAAAAAGACGCGTCAGCTGCAGATATTAAAAAAAGATACCGTAAGCTTGTCCGTCAATATCACCCTGATGTGAGCGATGATCCAGATGCAGACAATAAGATTGCTGAGATTAATAATGCTTACGAAACCATTAGAGATAAAGAAAAGCGTGCCGAATATGACGCCATGCTAGACAATCCCTTTGCTGGTCAAAGTGGTGGTTTTGGTGGTCAATCTGCAAGTGGCGGGCAAGGCGGCTATCGCTGGGAAGATATCAAAGATCAGTTTGGTGAAGGCGAAGCTTATGGCGATGGTGGCTTCCGCTTCGATGACATCTTTTCGGCATTTGGTCGCGGTGCACGTGGTTCAGCGGGTGGACAATCGCAGCGTGGTGGTTTTGGCTCGCAAGATAGTAAAGGTCAAGATCAACATGCAGAGATTACGGTTGATTTGGCGTCCGTTTATAACGGCGACGACTACAGCATTAAGTTGAATGTCCCTATTCGTCAACCGAATGGCAGTGTCGAGTATGACAACAAAACGCTGAAAATTAAAATCCCTAAAGGCATTACTGATGGCAAGCAAATTCGCCTAGCAGGGCAAGGTGCCGCTGGTATTGGTGGCGGTAAAAACGGCGATTTATTTTTAAAAGTAAAAATCCTTCATGCAGACAATATCCGTATCGAAGGCGCTGATGTTTATCAAACCGTCAATATAGCACCATGGGAAGCGGCGTTGGGTGAAAAAATCAACGTCAGTACGCCAGCTGGTACGCTTGCTGTGACTGTGCCTAAGAACAGCAAGTCTGGTAGCAATTTACGTCTAAAAGGTAAAGGTATCCCTGCTAAGCAAGCGGGTGATTTGTATCTAACCTTAAACATCGTGAACCCTGATATTAGCACTGAGGCTGCGACCCAAGCTTATGAGCAACTAAAACAAGCCTTTGCCGATATCAATATTAGTCGTTAATGGCCACCAAAAATTACTCACATTGAAACACTGTAATAGAGATGAAGACCATACGATAACGATGAAATAAAGAGCAAACGAGGATAATAGCTATGAAACACTCGCCTGAATTTACCGACATTATCATGAGCTTGGATGAGCTGGTATCTGCCTGTGGCCAAGAGCGCCAATGGGTCATCGAATTGATTGAAGAGGACATCATCGAATATGATGTGCCGGAACGTGAGCAGTTCACTGGTTATCAGCTGACGACAGTGCGCCGTGCCTCGCGCCTTAGCCGCGACTTTGAAGCCAGTGTTCCTGCGATTGGCTTGATACTTGAGCTATTGGATGAGCTCGAACAATTACGCCAATTTAAACGCCAATTAGACATGCAGACACCAGTGATTGAAATCGAAATCGATCCTTTAAAATAACTTATATCCCTTTATTCGGTACGTAAAAAATCAGCATAAAAAAAGGGTCTCTAAAATGAGACCCTTTTTTTACAAATAATATATTTAGCGTTTAACGCGCATATTTTGGATCAGCGGCTGCGGTAAACAGTACATCCGTTGAAGAGTTCAACGCCGTTTCTGCTGAATCCTGTATCACACCAATAATAAAGCCAATCGCTACCACTTGCATAGCGATATCATTTGGAATGCTAAATAAGCTTGCTGCTAATGGAATTAAGAGTAATGAACCACCAGCGACACCAGAGGCACCGCAGGCGCTAATGGTTGCAACCAAACTGAGTAGCAGTGCTGAGGCAAAGGTCACTTCAATACCGAGTGTATGCGCGGCTGCAAGCGTTAAGACATTAATCGTAATCGCCGCGCCGGCCATATTAATGGTCGCACCCAGTGGAATCGTTACCGAATAAGTATCTTCGTGTAGACCCAGTTTGCGGGCAAGGTTCATATTGACGGGAATGTTGGCGGCCGAGCTACGCGTAAAGAATGCGGTAATCCCTGACTCACGCAAGCACTTGAATACTAGTGGATAAGGGTTTTTGCCTGTTTTGATCAGTACAATAATAGGATTGGCAATCAAAGCGATAAATAGCATACAACCGACCAGTACCATCAAGATACGCGCATAGCCTGCTAAAGCCGCAAAGCCTGTCTCAGCGACGGTGTTGGCGACCAAACCCAAGATACCAAAAGGTGCTAGGGCAATGACCCACTTCACCACTTGGGAGATGGCGTCAGAAAAATCACCGACCACAGCGCGTGTGGTATCACTGGCTTGGCGCAGTGCGAAACCGATGATAATTGCCCACGCTAGAATACCAATATAGTTGGCTTCAGCGATGGCATTAACAGGATTGGCAACCAGGTTTAGTAGTAGATTGGTCAGTACTTCTTTAAGGTTGGCTGGTGGGACTTGCTCAATTGTGGCGTTGACCAATACCAGTTCTGTCGGGAATAAAAAGCTCGCGCCAACAGCAGTTAGTGCGGCTAAAAAAGTGCCAAACATATACATGATAAGCACAGGCTTGACGTAAACCTCATTACCGCTGCGATGTTGGCTAATGGCCGCCATGACCAACACAAATACCAGTATCGGTGCAACGGCTTTTAGTGCTCCTACAAATAAGGTACCCAACAATCCTAAGGCAATACCGATATCTGGTGCCAACCAACCTATCAATACTCCCGCTATCAAACCGATAATAATAAGTGGTACTAGACCAATGCGCTTATACATCGCAAAAAATGAATACATCCTTACCCCGACAATCTAATGAATAATAAAAGAGATCAAGCCATTTTATGTTTTTTTGCTTTACTAGTCTCATACTCGTATAAAGGTAAGATTCGTAAAACAGAATAAAAATGGGTAAAGTATAACCAAAAAAAGGGCAGTTAAGCCCTTTTTTATTTTTATACCTATCAATTAAGGTGATTGGTTTGTTATGGTCGTCTTTAACAGATCCAACATTAGCGTGCATATTTTGGATCAGCAGCGGCAGTAAATAAGACGTCTGTTGATGAGTTCAATGCGGTCTCTGCGGAATCTTGCAGCACACTGATAATAAAGCCAATAGCCACTACTTGTAGCGCAATATCATCAGGAATATTGAATAAACTGGCCGCCAAAGGAATGAGTAGTAATGAGCCACCAGCGACGCCAGAGGTACCGCCAGCACTGATTGTAGCGACTATACTTAGCAGTAATGCTGAGCCAAAGGTCACTTCAATACCGAGTGTATTCGCGGCTGCAAGTGTTAAGACATTAATAGTAATCGCTGCACCTGCCATATTAATAGTGGCGCCTAATGGCAGGGTGACTGAATAAGTATTTTCATGTAAGCCTAATTTGCTGGCAAGGTTCATATTGATAGGAATATTGGCAGCAGAGCTACGGGTAAAAAACGCAGTAATACCAGATTCACGTAAGCAGGTGAATACCAGTGGATAAGGGTTTTTACCTGTTTTTAAGTATACGAGGAGAGGGTTCGTCACCAAAGCAATAAACAACATACAGCCTATCAATACTAGCAAAATTCGTGCATAGCCCAATAACGCAGCAAAGCCAGTATCAGCGACGGTATTGGCGACTAATCCCAAAATACCAAAAGGTGCTAGCGCGATGACCCATTTGACTACTTTTGAGATGGCATCTGCAATGTCATTAACAGTGCTGCGAGTCGTCTCGCCAGCTTGTCGTAGCGCAATGCCGATGATAACGGCCCAAGCTAATATACCGATATAATTAGCATTGGCTAGGGCAGCAACTGGATTGGCGACGAGACTGAGTAATAAATTATTCAATACTTCTTTTAAGTTTGCTGGCGGTACTTGCTCGATGGTCGCATTCACTAACGTCAATTCGGTTGGGAATAAAAAGCTGGCACCAACAGCGACCAAAGCGGCTATAAAAGTGCCTATCAGATATAAAAACAGCACCGGTTTTACATAGACCTTATTACCGCTACGATGTTGACAGATAGCAGCCATCACTAAGAAAAACACCAGTATAGGGGCAACGGCTTTTAGGGCACCTACGAACAGAGTCCCCAAAATACCTAAGGCAATACCCACACTTGGCGCCAGCCATCCTATCAAAGTACCTAGTACTAAACCGATAACAATCAGCGTTACCAATCCGATTCGTTGGTACATCGCTATTAATGAATGCATTTTTACCCCTTTAGTCCATTTGGAAATAAATATTAGCTTAACAATCGTTAGCTTAACAACCGAAGGATGTTAGCATTTTTTGTGATAAGCGCCTACTGACAGATTTTATAAGGCAGTAGGCAATAACGTACTTATAAGCCTCTAAGAATTTTAAAAGTCAAAATTTAAGCACAAAAAAACGCCATGACTGGCGTTTGATTTTGCAATAGAAGACTAAACTTTGAAATGGGTAAGCTCATACCCTAATTGCTGGTAATGCTTATATTTAGCGCGTCCTGCCTCAGTGTTGACTGTATCAGGTTTGATAAGCTCTAAAATACGAGTTGGCAACGTATTGCTGGTAGCATTTATAAAGTTATTAACGGGACGTATCGTAGTATTAAGTACGATCCCTTTAAAATCGGCTGGCATATAGCTGGCAAGCAACACTGGTGCTAATAATTGATTATTAATATCAGTATGAACACCGTCAATATCAGCGCTTTCAGGATTAGAATCTAAAAGGCGTTGATGCGGTATAAAGCTCGTATCGTCTTGTGACCAAAGGGCTTGATCAAGCGTCGACAGCAATGCATCGTCTTTTTCGATAAGAATCAATAACGACTGGCTGCTCTTGTTGAGCGCCGTCTGGGCCAGCTGACAAATAAAGCCCAAGAAATCTTGGGCTTTATTCTCAGTTAATACATAAAAGCTAACTTTCATAGAGTAGTGATTCATCAATAGATTATGCCATATTTGCGCTATTTTTTAGGTATTGCATAAATAATGGCACAGGACGACCAGTCGCGGCTTTGTCTTGACCTGAAATCCATGCCGTACCAGCGATGTCTAAATGCGCCCATGCTTGACCTTCTTCGATGAAGCGCGATAAGAAACAGGCAGCAGTCACAGCGCCAGCACCTTTACCACCGATATTTTGAATATCAGCGATAGGCGAGTCAATCTGCGTTTGATACTCGTCATCCATTGGCATGTGCCAGATTAGATCGCCTGATAGGTTACTGGCGTTTTCTAAGTCAAACAACACATCTTCGTCATTACTAAAGACTGCCGAGCGTACATGACCCAATGCAACCACACAAGCACCAGTCAAGGTTGCAACATCGATGATGGCTTTTGGTTGATAATACTTCTGTACATAGCATAAGGTATCGCACAATACTAAACGACCTTCAGCATCGGTATTTAGGATTTCAACGGACTTACCGTTCATTGCTATGATGATATCGCCTGGGCGCGTTGCCTCTCCTGATGGCATATTTTCAGCACAAGCTAGCGCCCCGACGACATTGATCGGTAGACGCGCTTCACATAATGCTTTTAGAGTACCGAGTACCGCAGCAGAACCGCCCATATCAAATTTCATCTCATCCATCGCCGCACCCGGTTTGATTGAGATACCACCTGAATCGAAGGTAACACCTTTACCGACTAAGACGATAGGCGCGTTATTATTTACAGCATTGGCATTGTCTTCGCTATGATGTTCAGCATTTTTAGCGGCTTTTTTGCTAGCAGCTTTGGTTGGTAATTTGTCAGCCAAGGCTTTGAGACCGCCAGCGACTTTTGCGCTGTTGGTAGTGGCTTTGCTAGTATCACCATCAGCATTGGCGCTAAAGTTAGACTTGCCACGATACTCCATCAGTACCAGCTTACCTTCTTTGGTAGAGCCTTGCGCGACCGATAAGAAGCAGTTCATACCCAGTGCTGACATCTCGTCTTCACCAAGTACCGTTACTTTTAAGAGGTCAGGATAAGTGGCTGCCAATTCCTGTGCTTGCTCAGCCATATACGCTGGGAAACAGATATTACCTGGCTCATTGGCGACATCACGGGTCAAGCTTTGACCAGTAAAGACCGCTTGTGCAAAGTTTAATGAGTCTTCTAAAGACGACTCTGCCAGTAAGTAGATATCCGTTAAAACAGGTGTTTGCTGCTCAGATTTGTACTTGTCAAAACGATAGCTTGCTGCCAGTAGGCTCAGCGCAAATTGGCTAAACTGGTTTTCTTCTAAGCTGTCGCCCAGCGCCACAGTGATAGAGTCGACGCGTTTTTGGGTGCTTTTATAAATGGTCTTGGCAATTTTTTCTAGAACGCTATGACGCAATTTATCAACATTACCCACACCGACCAATAATAGCTGTACTGGATTTTCTTTGGTGGTTTTCTTATCACCCGCTAGTGCATAGTCAGCGACGGTTTCGCAAGCTTTGCCGTTAAAGTGTGATACTTCAATCAATTGCTCAATACGGGTTTGATAATCGCTCAATACTGACTCAGCTAAGATGTTTTTTTGATCATCGATTAAGACGACGAGGCAGGCCGCGTCTTTACTTTTGGCTTCTTTTTTGAGGATTTTTTGCGTATGAGTTTTTGGCAGTGTTTGGGTTAATTTAATATTCATATGTTTATCCTTATTGGGGTTATGACATTATAGTTATGACGTTAGCGCTATGAAAATGGCAGATTTTTTTAATTGCTGATACCTGTTAAATTATCAGATTGTTTGGCCAATCAAGCAATCGCAATAGTGTAGCATATTGCGAGGTGAGTGCGCAGTGAGCAAGGTTTAGGTCATGGGTTCGAACTGCTTATTAGCTATTAACTAACTCATCGGTTACTACTAAAGCGGCAAATCTATCTTGCAGTGCTGCCATCGCGGTAGCATGCATGATATCAGCGCTGATTTTATCTTTTTTATAGTCAGGCAGATCGCGAGTGGCACAAGCATCATGGCAAACAAAACTGTCAAAGCCTAAATCAAAGGCGGCTCTCACGCTTGAGCTAACACACATATGACTCATAAAGCCTGCAAAAATAATTTGCTGTTTTTGTGCAGCTGAAATAAGTGCTTGCAGCTGGGTATCATGGAACGCATTGGGATTTTTTTTGACGATGACGGTTTCGCCATCCTTTGGTTGTAATTCAGCGATAATCTCGACGTTAGATGATAAGGGATCAAAAACGTTGCCGTTATCTGCGCCGTGATGGGCGATATGGAATATCGGAGCGTTCTGTATACGAGCTTTATCTAGCAATAGTCGCGCATTTGCAATGGCATTCGTACCAGCTTGCCCCAATGGCATCGCACCATCGACATATTCGTTTTGATAGTCAATAAAAACCACGGCGCAATTTGACCAATCGAGCGTATCAAATTGACCGCCAGCAATTTCAAGTAAAGTAGAGGGCGTAGAACTGAGTTTATTTGTCATTAATATTCTCCATTGGGCGAGATAATTAGGAATTTTTAGTTTTCTTAGTTTAACAAGTAATCCTAACAGTGCGAGGGCAGTGATACGAATGACACACAAAGGTTTCCAAATGACATCAAGTAAAAATATCGTGCAAAGACTTAATGAAAAGGCTTCTTAGATAAGACAAACTAATGAGTTAAATGCTCGTTATCTTTTTCATATCTTATCTATTATTAGTGAGCCATACAGCGTTATAGCAAGATAGACGCAATGTTTGCAAACACATTTCACAGCCATTTTTGAGCAAAATATGCTAGGATTAGCGGTTATCTTTATCGCTAATTTTTACAGCATGTCGCTAACCCGTCTCGCAGATATTTTCATATCTTTTGCCGTTGCTTTTAGGGCTGTTTAAGTATCTGATTGAGCAGCACGGTCTTGTATTTCTATTGTCCAGTTATCGGTATCAGCTATTTTATTTAGAGCTATCCATAATTGTCAGTGTTTGCCAATAAAGCTGCGTTAAATCGCGCGACTATCAACCTTTTTAAAAGAGTGCCCATTGTGATATTACGCCGCTATATGACTCAACAAGTTGCCTCAACGACCGCATTGGTTTTGGGGTTTTTAGTGGTGATGATGCTGGGCGGTCGTTTGATCCGTTACTTTGGGATTGCCGCAGAAGGCAATTTAGATATCAGCTTGTTATTTACCATCATTGGTTATAATTTGCCCTATTTCTTAGAGCTTATCCTGCCATTAGCATTTTTTATCGCTCTCATGCTGGTATTCGGGCGGCTGTATGTCGATCAAGAAATGGCAGTGATTAATGCCAGTGGGGTATCGCGTGGTAAACTTGCCCGTTTGATGACGCCGTTGATATTGGCGTTGTTCGTTGGTGAAGCGGCTTTATCCATCGTTGGTAAACCGTGGGGCGTACGCTCATCGGAAAGTGTCTGGCAACAGCAGGCATTGACCAGCGCTTTTGATTTAATTCGTCCCAATGAATTTATTAGTAGTGGCAATTATCATTTGTATGTGGGCAGCTTGAGTGATGATAAAAAGCAATTGCAAGATGTGATATTAATTCAATCTGAGCCTGAAAAAAAGGGCAGTGCCGCTAAAAACAACACTGCTAAAGAGGCTGCCGTCGATGTTAAAAATACCATCGATCCCGAAACAGCTGAGCAATTAAATATTTCAGACATACCAAATATGCCAACTGCGATTACTAATAATACCAACATCAGCAAAGATACTATTACGTTGGCTAAGCGTGCCGAGCAAGTAGACACGGGTAATAGCGGTGTGACCCAATTGGACTTGTTCCAAGGGCGTCGTTATGAAGTCGGTGCTGGCAGTCTGAAATACAATCAAGTGGGCTTTGATCGTTACCGCATTACTTTGACAGAACCCTCAAAAGAAGTCATCACTGAAGATAATATCGAAACGCAAGCGATTGGACCATTATGGCAAGCTGCGACGGGTGGTACGGCAAGTAGTGGCAACTCCCTGCGTGTGGCACAAAGTGAGCTTGGCTATCGTTTGGCATTGCCGTGGTTGATGATCATTGCACCAATGCTCGCTGTACCACTGGCGCAAGTACGTCCGCGTCAAGGTCGCTGGTTACGCCTATTCCCTTCTATTTTATTGTTTGTCAGCTGTGCACTGGGTATTATTTCACTCAAAAATGCTGTTAGCAAAGGCAGCGTGAGCGTCTGGGCATATGCGTGGCTCATTTTAGGATTTATGGCATTGGCACTCTATATGAATTGGGGCAGCCGTGTGCAGCATCGATTACGCTTTCGCAAACCGAAGAACACGCCTTTAACGGTTGCCGATCATCAGAGCAGTGGCTCACAAGGAGGGCAGTCCTAATGAGTGTCTTATCTTCTAAACCATCCAATCCTGACTCGAAAAATGCTCATGCTAAGTACGCTCGCAAACCTGCCAAACTAAAAGTGCTGAGCCGTTACGTCAAGCTGAACGCTTTGCTCGCAATCGTCGGAGCTGTCATAGGCTTGTGGGCATTACAGCTGGTATTCTCTTATTTGTCTGAGCTGGATTCGTTAGATGATAGCTATACGATGGGCGAGGCGATTAAGTATATTTTTTATCGCTCGCCTTATTTTTTAGAGCAATTTATTCCCACTGGCGCATTGCTAGGTGCAGTGGTCGGCTTGGGCTTGCTTGCCAATAAAAGTGAGCTGGTCGTGATGCGCGCCGCTGGCGTCAGCGTTTATCGTATCGTCGGTTGGGTATTGCAGCCCGCTTTGATTTTTGTGTTGCTCGCATTGATTATAAATCAGTTCGTGCTGCCGCACTCTAATCAATTGGCAAAAGAAATCAACGACGAAGACAGCAGTTCATTGGTCACCTCGGTACGCGGTTATTGGACGTTGCAGCCACGCTTTGAGAGTACAAAAGACGGCAGTGCCAAGCCAGATGGTAGCGATATTTTGTACATCGATTATGCTGATGTACAAGGTAATATCGGCGAAGTTAAACGCTGGCATTTAGACAATAATGGCAATCTGCAAACGGCCATTCACGCTGAGGGTGGTAAATATATTGGTCGTGAACCTGTTAATCCTGCCAGCAGCAAACCGAGCGAGCAATATCGCTATGAGTGGCAGCTGAACAACATGACCAAGCTGATGATTAACCAAGGCTTTGAGAGTAGCCAAGCCATCTCACCGTCAGATACCTTAAGCCTGCCCTTTGCCCCTGAATCGGTATATCTGCTTACCCGTAAGGCAGAGGATTTATCATTGACTCAGCTGTATGAGCATCGTCAATTTATGCGCCAACAAGGCACACGCTCGTTAAGTCATGAGCTGGCTTTTTGGCAAAAGCTACTGTCACCATTATCGATTTTATCGCTGGTGATTGTTGCCTGCTCATTCGTCTTTGGCTCACTGCGGACGCATAGCTTAGGCTTGCGTATCGTCGTAGCATTATTGTTTGGCTTGCTATTTAGTTACGTGCAAGACTTGGTTGGCTTTGTCTCATTGGCGACTGGTTTTTCGCCATTATTAATGGTGATATTACCCATTATCGCCAGTGCAATATTGGGTGGCTATTTGCTTAAGCGGCAGATGTAGCCAGATATCATTTGTTATAAAGGAGCCCGTTAAAACATAGTGTTTTAGCGGGCTCCTTTGATTATACAGCTTTTAAAGCTTAGTCTTTCGTCGCCATGGTAATCGTATAGGTCTTACCTTGTTTGATCTTTTCACTATTACCAAACACTTCGGTAAACGAGCGCTTCATAAACTGGCGTAGGCCATTGATGGTGACCACATAAAAACGGCCGCCCTTACGCATACGCGCATAGGCATCGAGGAAATATAAATAATGCTGCTCTTTACCTACTTTGGCTGGCAAGTTTGACATCACGAGGCTAAAGTCTTTGTCTTTTGCCACGTGATTGAAGCCATTTGATAAATGCACATCGACGTTTTTTAGACCGTTTTTCTCACAATTCAGGCGTGCATATTCTACCGCCATAAAATCTTTATCAATCAACGTATGCAGACCATTCGGACATTCACGCGCTGCCGTCATACCAAGTACGCCGTAACCACAGCCCAAATCGATCGAGTCATCGTCCGCTTCAAAATCAATATAATCAAGCAGCATCAAGCTACCGTCATCAAGCTTTTGCGGTGAAAAAATGCCCCACGTGGTCGAAAAATCAAATGGCTTACCCAGTACGTCTTGGCGAAAATTAATGTCTTCGCGCCAATGTTGGGCGTTTTTTAATAGGTCAGCAGGTGGTCTATGGCTCATGAGATTCTCGGATAATAGATAAGTAAAAGGTGGTACGCGATAGAATAAAACAGCGTACACATTATGATGGGTATTGTAACGAGAAAAGGGTAGGTTTGCAGCATGCTATTGTGGGAAATTGTGGTTGGGTCTAGTCGTAGGCTAGGCTTTATAAATATCTTCGATATTCCAACCTGAAAACTTAACACTATTATCAGCAAGAATATTTCTAGGTACATCTTCAAATAAATCTGAGCCTATACTGAAAAGCTCTTCAATTTTGTCACACTGTATATCACTTAAGTTTCTCCACCAATCAGGAGAAATAAAAGAATTCTCAGCAGAGCTAAAGAAGAAGTTAACTAAGTAGCTGAACATATCTTTCTTATCTATCTCTAGTAAAGAGTTAATGAAATTATCTATCACTTTTGCTTTTTTTAACCAACTAAAAACTACAAAACCTTTCCTATTACTTGAAAAAGCATTGAATACTAAGTATTCAGGCTTTACCTCTAAATTTGATAAATCTTGTATGTGTTTTTCATTGAAGTCTTGTGTAGGATTAACTGCTGATGAAACTACAATTGGTATCGGTGATGAGGACTCCATAACTAAGAAATTATAAGAGCGACTGCCTTTGCTTAAAAGTTCAAAATCTATATCATTTTTGATTATATATAAGTCATTAATTGCTGCTTCTAAGCCTAACTGATAAAAGAAATTCTGTTCTTGAATGTTTATTTGAAATACAAGATGTCTTCCTCGATCCATGTTTTTGACAAAATCTGCGACCTCTAAAGCATTCTCTTTAGCATAAATCTCTTTAGTTACTGCTCTATAAGTTAGTGCTATACACTGTTCTTGTGTTCCTAAAAATGGCATATCCTCAAAGCATGAAAATAACTGTTTATCGTGCTTTGAACAGAAGCCCTTGAAAGTAGAAGCTTTATTTATACCTATTTTTTCAAACCTTAGTTTTCCTTTATTTTTTCTATAATTCGCTAAATTCTGTTTTAAACCTAAAACGTGGTTAGTACTATCGGCAATATCAGTTAATCCACTAGATTTGGAGACAGTATGAGCTTTTATTATCTTTGTACATTCTGATTGTAACTCTTGAGGTGCATAGCAAGCTTCTCTCTTTGATATATTTTGCTCATATTCAATTACTTCGCCTGTAGAAATAGGTTTTTGATTTTCGCGATCTAGATGGCAACGTTTAAATTTCAAGCCTGAACCACACCAACATTGATCATTACGACCCAATTGGAGTATTTCATTGATATCAAATGTCATCATAGCTAACCTCTCGGATGATGCTCCGCATGCAATTTCTGCAATCTCGCCGTCGCTACATGGGTATAGATTTGCGTCGTTGATAAATCACTGTGCCCAAGTAATAACTGCACACTACGCAAATCCGCACCATGATTCAGTAAATGTGTGGCAAAGGCGTGGCGAAGGGTATGCGGTGATAGCTCTTTATCGATACTGGCGACTTTAGCGTACTTTTTAAGCAAATACCAAAAGTTCTGCCGCGTCATATAGCCCCCTTGCGCGGTTAAAAATACCGCTTGGCAATTTCCTGATTTTAAATGCGCAATCAAATCACCACGAGCATGCGTTAGATAATCTTCTAACGCATCGCTGGCATACTCACCGAGTGGCACCAGTCGTGTTTTATTGCCTTTGCCCGTGATTTGCAGCCAGCCAGCATTTAGATTCACTTGCTCTAATGAGAGATTAATCAATTCACTCACACGCAGCCCGCAGGCGTATAGCACCTCTAACATGGCTTTATCACGGAGTCCTAGCGCAGTGCTGGTATCAGGCGAGGCAAGTAGATTATCGACATCTGCTTCTGCTAAGTCTTTGGGAAGTGGACGTCCGAGCTTGGGGCTTTTGATACGCTCGCAAGGATTGTCTTCACGCAGATTACTGGCAATCATCCACAGATAAAACTGACGCAAGCTTGAGAGCATGCGTGCTTGGGTACGTGGGGTTTTGCCTTCTTGAGTCAGGGTTGATAAGCAATGCAGCACGTCATCAGGCTGCCAGCGTGTCAGGGCGATAGGATTGGTCAGCTCGCAGGAACGCAGGTCGCGGACATACGCATTACGAGTACGAGTCGCTAGACCACGTGCCAGCATGGCTTGACGAAACTCAGTCACATAACTGGGTTCGTCATCTACTGCCAGCGCCTTAGGTTGGCGCTGTTGCACGGCACGATCACGGCTCATAACTCAATACTCAATGGTTGAATGTTAGATAAGCGTTAAACACCATAACGAGGTAACTTCAGCACTGCGAGCGACATGTAGAGGATCCGTGTCATCTTGACTGCGACCATGCTTAGGTTGGGTATCCAGACGATATTTTACGGCCAATCCAGCATCAGCAAACAATTTTAATAACTCATCACGAGTGCGCAGTTGCAGGTGCTCTGCCAAGTCTGACATTATCAACCAAAGCTCTCCGTGCTCAGCTAAGTGCTGTTTAGCACCTTGCAAAACCCCACGCAGCATCGCACTTTTGGCATCATAGACGGCGTACTCAAGAGACGAGCTTGGCTTAGCAGGTAACCAAGGCGGATTACATACAATCAGATTGGCGAGTGGTGCATCAGTCGGATACAAATCGGCTTGCTGCAGTTGTACGGCAGGTAATTCTAACCGTGTAAAGTTCTCGTTGGCACAAGCCAAAGCACGTGGATTCAAATCCGTTGCTATCACTTGCGGAACACCGCGCTGCGCTAAGATAATAGCCAGCAATCCTGTGCCGGTACCGATGTCATAGGCGACATCATAGGTCGCTGGTAGCGGTGCATCGAGCAATAGCTGCACATACTCATGACGGGTTGGTGCAAAGACGCCATAATGCGGGAAAATGGATAGCCCTAAGCTGTCTATGGGGACGCCTTTTTCGCGCCATCCTGCTGCACCTAATGCACCTTGCAAGTCACGAAACGACAGTACACAAGACTCATCCATTGCCTTATCTAACGGGCCAAAAGCGGCTGTACAAGCTGCACTGACATCGGGCGCGCGGCGTAGTTGGCTGACATAACTGGCATCAAGCTCCAGTAGCAAACGGCTTAATATGCGAGAACGCTGCGCTTGCAGTTGGCGCTGCTGATGAAATAGATTAGGTATTTCTTTAGAGTTGCTTGAATCAGATTTTGTTGTAGATTTAGACGCTTTTTTTGCTTTACGCAGCTCAGAGCGCTCATTGGTACGATCTATGCGACGACCGAGCGCTTGTAGCAACTGGCGTGCATTATGAAAATCACCGCGCCATAGCAGTGAGCTGCCTTCGCACGCTAAGCGATAAGCATCATCTGCGGTCGTTGTATCATCGACCAATACAATGCGCGCAGGTGGCACATGATTGCTTTCAGACAACCAAAGAGCATTACGTAGAGTCTCGTTTTCTTGCCATTGTACATACTGCTTTTCTGTTTGTAACACGTAATAGCCTACCTTTTTTGAATAGTACTTTGGTTAAAATGCAAAGATATCTTTATATTGTTTATTGCGCTGTCAATGTTGTGCTGTGACCAATGCTTTGCTGCGGTCACTTGAGTGCATTTAAGCGCTTTTTTTCTTAACCAGATAACGATAAAGTGTGGCGCTGATTGGTGCATCCTCATCGCCAGCGACCGTTATTTCATCGGGATCGACGTTTAGATTTATATTTTCAGCAAGCGTTTCTTGCTGCACAAGTTCATGTCCCAAATGACGACAAAAATTAGGAATGTCACGAGTGGTGGCTGGGTCGGTGGCGAGTATTTCAATCACCTCGCCAGCATCAGCGTTACGGATGGTTCGATGCAGCATCATGACAGGCTCAGGGCAAATCAGCCCTTGAGTATCTAAATAATGATTGATCGTCGTTTGCGTGGTAAAAGTGATCATAGTAGTCATTTAAATCGATAATATAAGGTGAAAGTTTTTTGTGTCATTTATAAGCATGCTTTACGCTTCTTCAGCGGTTTCAGTGTCTTTTTCTGCTTCTAGAAAATTAAAAAAGCGCTTAAAGCTCACTTTAAATAAAAACGCCACACCTAGCCAGCAGGATAAGCCTAACCAGGCGGTATCAGCGAATAATAGTCCACCAACCAATATGATCGTTGATACGCCAATGCTCATGGCAATCATTGACGCTTGGTTTAAGCGATAACGATAAATCACCAGCGCATCATAAATAGTAATAGGAATCGTAAGCGCAACCAAGGCGTAAGGCAAGTTATAGAAAAGTTGATAAAGCAGTTGATTGTCATGAAAGGCTTTGATACTGGCAATGGTGCCAAAGACCATAAAGGCGAGAATAGCGGCATAAATGAGATAAATCGCTATTTGATTTGCTCGCTGTGCGCCTTTGATACGGGCGATGGCAAGCGGCGCAAAACCATGTTGCGATTTGTTTTGCAGGGAGTGGTCTGAGACAGTGGTCATAATAATCAGGTATTTATCCGTGTAGAGTGACGATATGTCAGAATTGGCAGTGTTTTAATTAAGAGTGCTTTAACAGCAGGTTTATCGCTGATTTAATCGGCTTTGATAGCGTCGATGGCGATACTGCTACTGGGGTCAGCGAAATAAGTCGACATCAGAATGCAGGCAGAGATGTCGTCAATTGGGTCGCGTTCATGCTTAATCCAACCATTATCCCATGCAATCTCACGCGCTGCCACTGAAGTCAGGCGCTCATCACAAAGGCTCACGACCACTGGTAGATGCTGTTCCATGACTCGATGCGCTAGACGACGGGCAAATTTATGCGCACGTTTGGAGAGCATGGAGCTGCTACCATCCATATTAAGTGGCAACCCAACCACCACTTTTGCCACGCCCCAGACTTTGATAATACCGAGCAGATTATCCCAATCAGGCTGACCATTATTCATCGCCAAAATATCAAAAGCACGCGCAGTCTCGGTAATGGTGTTACCCAGCGCCATGCCCATCTTTTTTACCCCGTAATCGAGCGCCAAAATAAGATGAGGCTTAATAGCAGGTTCCGCCACAGTAGTGTCAGCAGTTTCGATTTCAATGCTCGTATCAGACTCTACCATCATTATGCATACTTCCTATTTCTATTGGGCGTGATTCATTTAGCTTAACGGCTTTAATTTAAATGCAGCTTTAATTTAAAAGGATACTTTAGCAACCGTAGCCAATCATTAAGCATGACCAATATCGCTACTAAGGTAATCAAAGTTCACGCCAATCTTATCCGCGGCAATTTGCCAGCGTTCTTCGAATGGCGTATCAAACAATAAATTTAGATCAGCAGGACAGACGAGCCAATCGCCATTATTAAGTTCTTGATCGAGCTGTTTTTTACCCCAACTGGCATGACCTAAGCACAGTTGATAATGACCAACGCCTTGACCTGCGGCGATACGCTTAAGGATATCTTGACTGGTGGTAATACAGACGTTTTCTGAAATGGCAAAAGACGATGCCCACTCAGGCTGCCCCGTATGTAGCACAAAGCCAACCTCTGGATACATCGGGCCACCCTCTAATGCCACATCTTCCATCACTTGCGCATCCATCACTTCAATGTCTAAATCTTCTAGCAGTTTGCCCACGCGTGCCTGCTCTAATGGACGATTGACCATCAGACCAAGTGCGCCATGTTTATCATGACGGCAAATATAAATCAGCGCCTGCTCAAACCGTGGGTCTGACAGTTCTGGTGCCGCGATTAAGAAATGATGGGTCAAATTGGCTTTAGACATAGAGACAAACGCACCCTAATATTGAAGGTAAAATAACAGAAATGACACACCACTATATGGCGATACTGAGGTAAAAATCAACCAAAGCAAATATTTAGCAGTGATGAGACACAGCGCTGCACAACTGGTTGGTGAATGACCAAGCCTTTATTTCACATCGGTCAATAAACTACGCGCATGGTCGCGGGTGACATCAGTGATGATTACACCGCCAGACATGCGTGCCAGCTCGTCGACTTGCGCGCTATCGGTTAGTATTAATAGCTCGCTTTCGGTCTGCTCGTCATGATGTTTTTGTACCAAAATATGCTGATGTGCTTGCGCCGCGACTTGTGCTTGGTGAGTAATGGCCAGTAGCTGCTGCGTCTGCCCAAGCGCGCGCAGTAGCTCACCGACCACTTGCGCCGTACCGCCACTGATACCGACATCGACTTCATCAAATACTAGCATCGGCTTGGCGGCATTATTATCAGCATTGGTCGCTTGCAGTACTTGCATCACCAGTGCCATTCGTGACAGCTCACCGCCTGAGGCAATCTTATGTAATGGCTGCATCGGCATACCGACATTGGCGCTAAATAATAAATCGATATCATAGCAACCTTGCGCACTATATTGGCTGGCATCGGCTTTTTTGGTAAAGACAAACTCGCAGCGGGCATTGGGTAGCGCGAGCGGTTGTAGTTGCTGCATTAATTGTTTGCTGACGATCGGCGCGGCTTTCGAGCGCACTTTATTTAGCTGAGCGGCGAATGCAAGATAGTCTTGCCAAGCTTGTTCAATTTGTGCCGCCATCGCATCGCTACTTGGCTCGTTTTCTAACTGCTCTAATTGCGCTTCCCAGCCCTTTGCTTCATCGATTAAGTCGCTAGTTGGCAAGCTATGCTTACGTGATAAGCGATGACCTAAGCTGATAAGACTGTCTAGTGTCTGCAAACGCTCAGGATCAGGTAGTTGCTGCTCGGCATAATCTGAGAGTAGGGCGGTCACTTCAGTGATTTGCTGCTGTGCTAAATGTAGTTGCTCGGAGGCTTGCTCAAAGGTTTGGCTGACACTCATTTGGTTATCACAAAGCTTGATCGCTTGCCCAAGCAAGGACATGACGTCTGGCTCATCCGTGTCATTGTCGAGCAGATGCAAGCCATGACTGGCCTCTTGCATGAGGGCTTCGATATTAGACAGCTCTTCGTGCTCTGCTTCAACTTCTGCATAATCAACAGCCAATAACGGCGCAATATCAGCAAGTTGGCTTTGCAATAGTTGCATACGGTCTTGGCGCTGAGCCTCACGGTTCGCAATATCGTCAGCACGGCGTTTGAGCTGCTGGTAAGCTTGATAGCTACTGGCAGTTTGTAAAGCTAGCGACGTAATTTGCGCCATCTCGTCGAGCCATTGCACTACAAACTGCGGCTTGAGGAGCGCTTGCTGAGCATGTTGACTATGGATATTGACCAGCAATGCACCTAAGCTTTTGAGCTCTGCCAAGCTGACAGGCGTGCCATTTAACCACGCTTTTGAGCGTCCGCTATTGCTGAGCTGACGACGAATTAGGACTTCAGGCTCTTCTAGAGCTCGATCATTTTTAGCAAACCACTCAGCGATGACACCGTTATTTTCTACATCAAACTGCGCATAGATATCTGCATGCGCTGCGCCATGTCTGACCATTGCACTGTCTGCGCGCTCACCAACACATAAAGACAGCGCATCAAGCAATAATGACTTGCCAGCACCGGTCTCACCAGTGATGACATTGAAGCCTTCGGCCACACTCAGCTCATGCTGAGCGATCAACGCAAACTGATGTAAAGTTAATGATACTAGCATCAACGCCTCTCATGACAGACAATAGACTTCATATAAATCTCAAGAAGCCATAGATAAAGTAGGGTAGATAAGGGAGTGAAATTATTCATTTAACCGTGTTAATGAGATAAATGTTATAGGCAAATAGTATGATGTTAAACGCGCTTAAATACAAACTTTCAGGCACTGTATAATAGAATTTATTCTTGGAAGATTACCATAAAGCTATCAAAAACTGGCAATGAGTCGTCATCATAATATTCACAATATCAATCATTAAGATGACTAAGCCTGTCAAAATGATGGCGTTAGACTAAGAATGGTTGCGGATCAAATGTATAAAAAAAGCCCCATTATAGTGATAAGGTGCTGACTCAAAAAAAGATGAGTAAGTAAGTTTAAGATTCGCATCAAACAGCATTTTCCTAGTCGCTTTAACAAACTTTATAGATATAATGTGGTAGCATAATCTCACATAATGATAAACTCTTCTGATTAGATTAGTACGGTGTAATACACGATAACGAGTCATAATTTTGTAAAATGATAGGCGTATAGTTGGAAGAGTATGCCACTCGGTCATTATTCTAAAGTATTTTCATAGAACCTGTGGCTAGCTTTAGCGCACAGATATCTAGTATAGAAGGATACAGTACGTAGTACAGAGGTGTCGGTTAACGACGCAACTCTGGCGGTACTCTAACCAATTACTTATTTTTTAGTTTCGTAATGATTATTTGATAAGGAAGCCACTATGACAGCGGCGCAATTTACTAATGTAACAGTCAATGCTCAAGCGACGGTATCTTATGATGGTCGTTGTTCAAGCCACACTATTATGTTCGAAGATGGTCGACATAAAACATTGGGCGTTATCTTGCCTTGTGATAATTTGGTTGAGCATTACCATTTTAGCACCAATACCTCCGAGCGTATCGAAATCACGGGCGGTGAGTGTGAGGTCAAAATTAATGGTGATGAAGAATTCAGCTATTACCGCGCTGGTCAATCATTCGTGGTTGAAGGCAATAGTGGTTTTAATCTGCGGACAGAAGAAATTGTTCAATATATCTGCCACTTAGAAGGGTAAGTTTGCTAAAGCTGTTATTAAGTGATTGATGACAGCAAAAAGCCTTTTACTCAAAAAAAGAAAAACCTTATCGGATTGGTAAGGTTTTTCTTTTTCTGCTGATATTATTTATATGCAGATATCCATTTATTGATACAATTACTGTCATCTCTTTTTATCGCCTAGTTTTTATCATATAGCGCGATACCCACTTTATAATCAATAGGCCTATTATGGCAAAACCTACCTATTTTTATGGCATTCATGCGATTGATGCCTTACTCGAATATCGTCCTTTAGATGGGCTAAGCTTGTTTGTGCAGCAAGGTCGTGAGACTGATAGCCATGTACAAGCGATTATGGCGCAAGCACGTGACAATGGTATCAGTATCCAACCCACGCAAAAAGACAAACTCACGCAATTGTGTGGCAGCCCGCAGCACCAAGGTGTGGTGCTGAATGCGCGTCCTTTAGGATTTGCTGATGAAGGCTTGCTTGCTACCCTTGCTGGGCGTGACCAATGCTTATTATTGGTCTTAGATCAAATTACGGATGCACATAACTTTGGTGCTTGCTTGCGTACCGCAGTGGCGATGGGTGTGGATGCCGTGGTTTGTCCGAAACATCATGCGGCAAGTCTGACACCAACAGTGGCTAAAGTATCAGTCGGTGCAGCAGAGATGATGCCGATTATTAGTGTTACCAATTTGGCACGTACGCTCACGCAAATCAAAAATGCCGGGGTATTTGTGTTTGGTACAGCGCTTAATGCGGATGCCAAACCAATTCATGCTGCTGATCTGACTGGCAAAACAGCCATTATCATGGGTTCAGAAGGTGAGGGGATGCGTCGCCTGACTATGGAGAGCTGTGATGAGCTGGTATATATTCCGATGTCAGGAAATGAGCATGGCAACCTTCAAAGTCTAAATGTGAGTGTTGCCACTGGTATGGCGCTGTATGAGGTCAATCGACAGCGTACTTTAGCTGCTGGGCAAGCTTAAGATATTCTTGGTGTAATGGCGCTAGTTGCACATACAGAGCCGCAAGATCACTTTCGTTGAGCACCACATCATCCGCATGACGATTACGCTCTTCGCGGCTCAGCTGATTCACCATGATGGCTTTGATTTTTTGTATACTTTGTTCGTCGCGCTGACTGGCACGCGCAATCTGCGTATCCTCGGTGGCATCCATGACTAAGATACGTTGGCATAAATTGGCAAGCCCTGCTTCTGCTGCTTCAATAAGTAGAGGCGCTGACAATATCACGTAAGGCGAAGTACTGGTTGCCAACTGTGCTTTTGCTGCTTCGCGTATCGCTGGGTGAGTGATGGCTTCTAACTCAATCAATGCCTCAGGATGTGAAAAGACGTGCGTTCTTACTGCCACTCGATCCATTGATCCATCGCCATTCAATACCCAATCACCAAATTTTTTCTGGATTTTGTGCAGAGTGGTGCTACCTTTAGCGACGATTTCATGGGCAATCACATCCGCATCGATAATATCAATGCCTTGCTCAGCGAACCAAGCACTCGCAGCGGACTTACCACTACCGATACCACCCGTTAAGCCAACTACTAAGGTTTTGCTTTTCTTTTGCGGGGTCTGGGGCTTATGAGAATAAGGTGAAGATGCTTGTTTTGACATAATAATGACTTATCTGCTCGATATAATGACAGTGATGGTTATAAGCTAAGAAAGTATTTTGGTGCCTATTTTAAGATTTGGTGTCTACTTGAAAAGGAGCGACCGAAATACTTTCTAGGACAATTTAGTAAGTATACATGCCGAGATACCAGTTGACGATATCTGAGCCATATAATAAAGCAACAATACCAGCGATAGCGATATAAGGACCAAAGGCAAACGGCTTGCTTTCACCCTGTTTCTTCATCAAAATAATCCCAACGATTGAGCCTAATAGAGAAGACAATAAAATAATCAATGGCAACATCATGGGTCCAAGCCAAGCACCTAATACTGCCAATAATTTGAAATCTCCTTGCCCCATACCATGCTTTTTAGTGAGTAGATAAAATATCTTAACCACTATCCACAATGACAAAAATCCTAGCAATAAGCCCCAAATTGACTGGGTAGGTGAGACAAACCAACCTTGTGAATTCACTGCTAATCCTAAACCCGCTAATGGAAAGGTCAAGCGATCGGGCAGTAATTGGGTATCAAAATCAATACCGGTTAAGGCGACCAGCGTCCATACCAAAATCAGGGCTGACAAGCCAGCTGCAGTTACGCCAAACTGATAAATCACTAACATTGATAGTAGGGCTGTTGCTAGCTCAACCAGTGGATAACGCAGTCCAATCGCAGCTTTACATTCTGAGCAACGGCCACGTAGTATTAACCAGCTAATTAACGGTATGTTTTCGTACCACTTTATTTTGTGGGCGCAATGAGGGCAGCGTGAGGCTGGTCGACTCAAAGTAATCGGCTGGTCAGCTGCTACGATATTTGTTAGGGGCAGAGTGTGTTCGCGAGGCATGTCTGCTTGTTCTGACATAAACTGGCTGCACTCTTGTCGCCAACTATAAACCATCATCAGCGGAATACGGTGGATCACCACATTTAAAAAACTGCCAACACAAAGACCTAATAGGCCGAATATGCCTAAAGCGATAGGCATATTATCTTGTAATAACTCTATAAATTGCATGAACAAGCTGTCCTTTAAATAGCTTTTAGCCTACTACTGCGCCCATCTGGAAAATCGGTAAATACATGGCAATCACCAAGCCACCTACTAATACACCGAGCACTGCCATAATCATAGGCTCCATCAAGCTAGTTAGACCATCAACGGCATTATCGACTTCGTTTTCATAATATACTGCTACTTTATCAAGCATCTCTTCTAAGCTACCAGACTCTTCACCGATGCCAACCATTTGAATAGCCATACTTGGAAATAAATTAGTAGAACGTATTGAAAACTGTAGCTGTTGACCAGTAGAAACATCATTTTTGATTTGCTGAGTGGCATTATAAAATACAACATTATTGGTTGCACCCGCTGTAGAATCGAGGGCATCAATAAGCGGCACGCCTGCAGCAAAGGTCGTCGATAGTGTACGAGCAAAACGCGCAATAATCGCTTGATAAGCGATATTGCCAAATACTGGAACCTTTAAAACCGCACGGTCTAAAAAGTCACGGAATTTCTTAGAGCGTTTTTTCGCCTCTGAAAAGCCAACGATAGTACCGCCGATAATGATGATTAAAATAAACCACCACGCCTGCATCCACTCAGACATATTGACAACCATTTGGGTAAAAGCAGGCAGCTCTGCACCAAAAGATTCGAATAAATCTGAGAAAACTGGAACTACTTTTATCAATAGAATCATGGTGACAATGATAGCGACTACGATGACTGCAATAGGATATTTTACTGCTTTTTTAATTTTAGATTTGAGTAATTCACTTTTTTCTTTATAGGTCGCGACGCGTTCAAGCATGGTTTCCAGTGCACCTGACTGCTCACCAGAATCGACGAGTGAACAAAACAGATCATCAAAATAACGCGGGTGCTTGCGTAATGCTGAAGCAAAGGTTCCACCCGCTTCAATGTCAGATTTTATTTGTAATACCAAGTCTTTCATACTGGGGTTATCAAGTGAGTCAGCAACAATCTCAAAGGATTGGGTCAATGGCACGCCCGCTTTCATCATAGTAGCCAATTGACGGGCAAAAATAGCAATATCCATGGGTTTGATGGATTTCTTGAAAGTGTAAAGCGGCTTCGGTTTTTTCTTAATACCTTTGACGCTGATACCTTGTTTGCGTAAAGTCGCTTTTGCTAACTCTAAACTACGGCTGGTGGTCTCCCCTTTTACTTTTTGTCCGCGTCGATTCACCCCATCATAGACAAAGTCTAACAGCATGTCGGTCTTCGCTTTTGCCATGTTACTACCCTCAAAATATTGTCTAATATAGATATTGCAAAGATGTACAACGATGCCTGACTAATTACATAAAAAAGGCATACTTTATTTTAACGTAAAAAACCAGTATAACTCTGTTTTATATTTAAGTATATCTGGTAGGGATTATTGCTAATTTATAAAAGTCTGTACGATTACCACCCATCATATAAGTCCTCATATAAATAATGGCATTATTCATATAAGAGTGATTCTGAACTCTCGACTATACTTTTCACCATCGCACTGACAAAGACTGCTTTTTAGATAGCTAAAGATTAAAAAGTAGTTGGTTAGTCGCTTTGAACGTTCCCTTTCAGCAATCAGCAGTGCTTTTTTCTGTGCGTATTTGACCTGTAAAAAAGCAAACATCCTTACTCGGAAGTAACGCGCATCATTTCTTGAATACTGGTTACGCCTTGCAAGACTTTTAAAATGCCAGAGCGACGCAGGTCTCGGAAGCCATTTTTAAGTGCAGCGTC